>NZ_JAMPJY010000010.1:0-176647 GCF_039961875.1 Trichocoleus sp. ST-U2
TTTTACTTTCGTCGTTGGCAGAAAACTGGAGTCTGGCAACAGATGAATCATCACCTGCGGCAAAAGGTTCGTCAACAAGTGGATAGAGACCCTCAACCAAGTGCAGCAATTGCGGATAGCCAGTCGGTCAAAACGACGGAAAAAAGGGGGAGGTGTACGGCTTCGATGGGGGTAAGTTAGTAAAGGGACGCAAGCGGCATATCATTGTAGACACGCAAGGGTTGCTGTTGAGTGTGGTGGTGACTGAAGCAAACGGTCAAGACCGAGTGGGAGCAGCAGCGGCATTGATGGAAGAAAGCTGTGACGCTTCTAGTTTGGAATTAATTTGGGTTGACCAGGGCTATAGTGGTCAACGCTTCGCTTGTACCGTAGCCAGTATTTGCTGTGCCGAGGTAGAGGTGGTCAAGCGTACAGAATCTGAGTTTAGGGTTTTACCAAGACGCTGGGTAGTAGAACGTACTTTTGGTTGGTTAGGACGTTATCGCCGTCTCAGTAAGGATTATGAACTACTGCCAGAGGTCAGTGAAGCCATGATTTATGGCGCTATGGTACGACTGATGCTCAGCCGTCTCGCCTCTTAATATCAACTTTATAAATCAGCTCTCAGGGCCGCTAGAGCAAAATATAAAGTCTATTCTAGGTGACATCACGCTTGGATCGGATCAACTGAAAACACTCTTGATGATTGTTTCCAAGAATGTAACAACTGATGGAGCCTGGTTCCTCGTTAACCATCCAAATAACCAATTCTTCAAGAGTAATAGCGAAATTCCACTCTGGCATATCGTTTGAGCAAGTTCTGCTGCACCAACTTTTTTCCCGCCTCATATGTTTGCTATCGGCAATCAACAGTATGAATTTGTTGATGGTGCTGTGAGTATGTTTAACAACCCATCTTTTCAGTTGTTTGTCGAAGCAACTCAAAAAGAATATGGGATTGGTTGGGAAACGGGTGCCGATAACCTCTTGCTGATTTCAATTGGTACGGGGTTCAGTAACCAGCCGATTAAGTTGGGTGAGGCAAAAAAATACACGCTGCTCAACTGGGCGGGCTATGCAATCGGAGACTTAATGGAAGACGCAAACGTAGAGCAGAACGTTTTAATGAAGCTGATTGGCTATACACCGAGATCGGAGCACATTAATCGTGAGCTGTCAGATGTTTCCGTACCCTCGATTAACGGGATGCAACAGTTAGAAACTGGTACCTCAAATGCTGAAACGTCTCCCCCTCAGCCGGTTGATGACTCCAACCGCAAGTTGCTCACCTATCACCGCTATACAACCTCATTTACAAAGAAACGCTTTGAGCAGTTGAAATTACCGCCAAACATCGACCCAAACTCAGTGACATCTATCGACTGCGTAGATCAAGTTGAAGCCTTAGTTTCCCCGTTCCAGCGCTGATGAGGGGGTGAAAGGGTGAGAGGGTGAGGAGGAGAATTTCACCCTCTGGGTTATTTCTGCCACCTTGGTCTAGTCCTCTTCTCTTTCCAACGCTCTAGCCCCACTCCCTAGTGCATCACGGCAGAAGTAAGTGATCAGTTGATATCACCCCCTCACCCCCTCATCCCCTCGTTTCCAGGAAGTGGTCAGTTACTTTGCTGTCGCTGCACTAGCGCCTTCTTGGTCAAGTCTCGTTAAGACCAATCCACTTATCGATTAAGAGCGGTTGATATCCAGCCAGCGTATCAAGCAGTAGCATCGGTTCCTGCTCTTCCAGCACAAGCGAACGGTGCTGAGGACGCAAAAACGCTTCGCCAACTGCGCGATCGAAGAACGCAATCAGGTGGTCATAATAACCCTCGATATTCAGCAGACCGCATGGCTTTTGGTGTATGCCTAGTTGTGCCCAAGTCAGCACCTCGCAAAATTCCTCAAACGTTCCATAGCCTCCTGGTAGTGCCACAAAAGCATCCGACAGTTCTGCCATTAAGGCTTTGCGCTCGTGCATTGAACCAACAACTCGCAGATCGGTTAGACCCCTGTGAGCAATTTCCTTGTCCACTAAGGCTTTAGGAATCACACCAATGACCTCACCTCCTGCTGCTAGTGCCGCATCGGCAACTATTCCCATTAATCCAACATTTCCACCACCGTAGACTAGACTAATTCCTCGGAGTGCTAGCGCTTCACCCATTTGCTGGGCTGCCTCCGCGTAGGCGGGTCGTAAGCCTTTATTGGAACCGCAAAAAATGCATACGCTTTTCATCCCGATCGCTACCCCAACTCCTAATAAACCTTACCAAAACATTTGATGTGACATCGTGCCTTGCGTAACACCAAATTCTCTTATCCCAGACACTTGAGTACTTCATCCAGCTGACTCACCTGAATGGGTGATTTTTAGACTTGCAACCAGTTTTATCAAAACTTTCTTCTGATTCCAGAGCAATCTAGTCCAGAGCAAGATTGGTCAGGCAGCTGCTGAAGAACAAGTTTCGCCCAAAGACTTTGAGAAGTTCAAGCACGAAGATTATTGAAGAAGACTGGAAGCTTTGATAATTGAATGGAATTGCGATCGCACTCTTTTTCTGAACCGAGATGGCAAGAGGGCGATCGCGTAGTCTCTTTTCAACCCACCACAAAATTCACTAACTTTCCAGGCACTACAATCACCTTTTTAATTTCCTTGCCTTCGATGAACCGCTGAGCAACTTCTGACTCGCGGGCATACTGTTCTAAAGCTTCCCGATTCGCATCAGCGGGCACTTGAATCGCCCCACGGGTTTTGCCCATGACTTGAATCACCAGCGTGATTTCATCGACCACCAAGGCAGCCGGATCGACGGTAGGCCAAGTTTGGGTGTGTACCGAATCGCTGTGACCGATTGTGTGCCACAGTTCTTCAGCAATGTGAGGGGCAAAGGGAGCCATCAAGTGAATCAGAGTTTCTATCCCTTCGGCATATACTGGCGAGTCTTTGCATTTGGCGTCAGCTAAAGCATTGCTCAACTTCATTAACTCGGAAATTGCTGTATTGAATTGATACTCGCCTTCTAAATCTTCCGTAACGGCTTGAATCGCACCGTGAATTGCCCGTCGCAAGTCTTTTTCGCCCTTATTCATCTCCCCGCCTTTGTCAGGGGAGCTAGAGGGACTCTGTGCGACAAATTCTGCCACCAGTCGCCAGACGCGGTTGAGGAAGCGAAATTGTCCTTCAACGTCGGCATCATCCCATTCCAAATCTTTTTCTGGGGGTGCCTTGAACAAGATAAACATCCGCGCTGTATCTGCCCCGTACTTGGCGAGGACTTCCTCTGGATCGATGCCGTTGTACTTCGACTTGGACATCTTTTCATAGAAGACTTGCAACGGTTCGCCCGTTTCTGGGTCTTTTGGATCGGCTGGGTCTACCTGTGCCCCTGGAATGTATTTGTCAGTGACAGGATTTTTGTAAGTAGTGCCCTGCACCATGCCCTGAGTTAGCAGGCGTTGGAAGGGTTCGTCAAAGTTTAAAAGACCGCAGTCTCTCAAAACCTTGGTAAAAAACCGCGAGTACAACAAGTGCAAAATCGCGTGTTCAATCCCGCCCACATACTGGTCTACGGGCATCCAGTCATTGGTTTTTGCTGGGTCGAAAACTTGCTGTTCGTTCTTCGCATCGGGATAGCGCAAGAAATACCACGACGAATCAATAAATGTATCCATCGTGTCCGTCTCCCGCTTAGCTGGGGTGCCGCAAGCGGGACAAGGGACATTGACAAAAGCTTCCATCTGAGCCAACGGAGACGCCCCGCGACCCGTGAATTCTACCTCTTCCGGCAATCGAACCGGCAAGTCTTCATCCGGCACCGGCACCGTACCGCAGCTGGGACAGTGAATTGCCGGAATGGGTGCCCCCCAATAGCGTTGCCGCGAAATTAACCAATCCCGCAGGCGATACTGCACCCGCGCTTTCCCCCAACCCTCTTTTTCCGCGTACTCAACAATCCCTGTCTTCGCTTTAATTGAATCCATCCCATTAAATTGGTCTGAATTCACCACAATTCCTGGTTCGGTATAAGCCTCCTGTAGAGATGCGATATTTCCCGTCTCTACATCATCTCCTGGCGGCACAATTACAACCTGAACGGGGAGATTCTGCTCCTTAGCAAACCGGAAGTCCCGCGTGTCGTGGGCTGGAACACCCATCACCGCGCCAGTTCCGTACTCGTACAATACATAATCGGCAATCCAGATGGGAATCTCTTCTCCCGTAAAAGGATTCATCGCCTTCCCGCCAGTCGGAATACCGCGCTTTGGCTTATCCTCTGCGGTGCGTTCCAATTCGCTTTGTTGGGCGACTTCTTGGATAAATACTTCTACCGCCTCTTCTCGGTCTGGAGTTGTCACTTTGGCAGTAAAAGGATGTTCTGGCGCTAGCACCACGTAAGTCACGCCATAGACGTTATCGGGACGAGTGGTGAAAACCCCAATTTTTTCATCCAACCCGACAATCGGAAATTCTAGGTAAGCGCCAGTGGATTTACCAATCCAGTTCGCCTGCATCAACTTGACTCGTTCGGGCCATCCGCTCAATTTGTCCAAATCGTTGAGCAATTGCTCGGCGTAGTCGGTAATTTTTAGGAACCACTGCCGCAACATTTTCCGTTCGACTTTGGCACCGGAACGCCAAGATTTGCCCTCGCTATCGACTTGTTCATTTGCCAGCACCGTCTGGTCGATGGGGTCCCAATTAACGGCGGCTTCTTTTTGGTAAGCCAGTCCGGCTTTTAAAAACTGCAAGAAGATCCACTGCGTCCACTTGTAATAATCCGGCGAACAGGTAGCAACTTCGCGGTTCCAGTCAATTGAAAGCCCTAACTGCTGCAATTGATGCCGCATCTGAGCAATATTTTGATAAGTCCATTTTCCGGGAGCAATACCCCGGTCAATAGCGGCATTTTCGGCTGGCAAACCAAAGGCATCCCAACCCATCGGATGGAGTACGCGATACCCTTGCATCCGCTTGAGTCGGGCAATCACATCCGTGATGGTGTAGTTGCGGACGTGTCCCATGTGCAGGCTGCCCGATGGATAGGGGAACATGGACAGAGCATAGAACTTGGGCTTAGTGCTATCTGTGGGGGTTTGATCTAAGCTTTGTTCTGCCCAAGTCTGTTGCCACTTTTCCTCGATTGCTGCTGGGTTGTAACGGGACTCCACGGAAAAAACTCCTGCGGGATTAGTAATCGTGTTTGCCTCAATATTCTGACACAACTGTTCACCATAGTCTGGACGGTAGGCTACACTATCGATTTAAATTTTTCTATCTTTTGCTGACGCTGAAGATATCCACATCCTACGCAGATAGGAGCTGAACTGCACTAAGGATAATCAGTGTTTATTGCAATCCTATTTGAGTGAGTGGATATTTTTTGAAAAAACTGCGTTTGCGGAGCCTGCGTTTTGCCCTTAGAACCCACTAGCGATCGCGTTGCCATGCTCGAAGGACGATAGCCTATATGTATTAGCGATATAGAACGTGAAAAAAGAGTAAGAATAGGAGTTAATAAATCATTTTAAATTACGTTACGGTGTTAAGTAAGAGTAATATTTTTTTAGCAGCAATCTTTTACATATCTATAGCAAGTAGATTTTGAGTAATTTACAAGTTTTTGTTTACGGCACTTTGAAACCGGGAGAGTGCAATTACGAGCGATACTGTGCTGGAAAGGTAATGGAAGAAAAAAGAGCGATCGCATTCGGCGAACTTTTTTCCCTCCCAGCAGGGTATCCCGCGATGCTCCCTGGCAATGCAAAAATTCACGGGTTTTTACTCACGTTTCCCGATTCAACTGTGCTACAGACACTTGATAAGCTGGAAGGTTATGACCTTAGCCGTCCAGAAGCACAAAATGAATATAACCGGCATCAAATTGAGACCTATAAACCATCTGGGCAGCCACTAGCAATAGCTTGGGCTTACTTGATGAGCGTTGATCGGGTTAGACGCCAAAAAGGGATTCTGCTGACCTCTGGATGGTGGAGCCGCTTAAAAAACAATGAGTGATGAGTTCATTCCAAAACTCATCACTCATTGCTCAATATTTTTTAAGTCAAAGCGGATTAATTCTGATATCCCTTGGCGTCAGATCCATCTACTGATGGCTTCACAAATTTTTCTGGAGCCGCGACTGCTGCTTTGGGAATCTCCACTGCGGGATGATTCAGGGCAACCATCAAAGGCTCTGCTGCTGTCTCTGAAATGGGAGCTTTTGCTAGTTGGGGACTCAGGGAGTGATTACCCGGAAGAATTCCTGACAAAGCGCCGACAAACAAAGCTGCGATCGCTGCGCCACCCCATGCAGCAACCCGTTGGGAGCGGCGGCGGTTGATGCGTCCGAAAACTTGATTAACAGCCTGTTCTGCTGATTGCTCGGACTCTGGAACGGGAATTGTTTGTAAACCCTGGCGTAATTTCACCAGTCTGGTATACAAACACTGCATTTTGGGGTCACTTTTAAGCCATTCCTGAACTTGTTTGCGCTCGTCAGCGGTTACTTCACTATCTAAGTAGGCACTGAGCAATTCAAAGCGATCGCGTTGCAAAATATCCATCTCCTTAGAGACTTGTGCGTTTGCAGGGCACCGCTGTCCAGAATCCTTACGATTGTTCAAATCAGAGGTCATTTTCACATCACCAGCAAGTCACACAATAGGAAAGCAGAGCAGTCACTAATCTTTGCCACATTCAGTATATACGTAGAAACTTGTATTTCATTACAATCTTAACTGTTTTGCCAAGAAGTAAAACACAAGTAATGGGGAGCTGACTTAATCCGTGACAACCAAGGGTGGACTTAACTATTTATGCTTAGTCTAGTTTTTAGCAAGCGATCGCACCCAGTAAAAATCTACCCTTTTTTCACGACCTATCTGAAATCGTTTCTTGGAAGCCACACCTTGCAGCACTTCAGCGAACAAGGAAGGCTATCCTACTGCTTTAAAGATAATCGGCAACCCCGGAGGTACGAATCCACCGAATAGCTGAAACCAGATTCTATCCCTAAGTTAGATTAATTTCCGTCTAGGTAGTTTTGCAGCTGAGATTGCAGACGCTGACGCGCTCTAGCAATTCTAGATTTTACCGTTCCCAGGGAGACACCTGTGATTTCGGCAATTTCTTCATAAGCCATGCCTTCGATTTCTCTCAGGACGATGGTAGTGCGAAACACCTCTGGCAGATCGGCGATCGCTTCATGCAGCTGCTCATAAAATTCCCGCGTCGTCATGTCTTCGTCGGGACTTGGATTGTCAGATGCAATTTCCCAATCCATTTCGCCGTCATCCATCAGGCGAGGTGCATCTAACGACAGCGGATGAGACACCCGTTTGCGTTTACGCAGCTCATCATAAAACAGGTTCGTGGCAATCCGGCTCAACCATCCCCGGAACTTGACTGGCTCCTGCAACCGCTTAATATTGCGGTAAACCCGAATCCAGACTTCTTGAGCTAAATCTGCCCGATCCTGCCAATCTGGAGCCAGATGGTACAAAATCTTATCGACATGAGACTGATACCGGCGCAAAAGTTCGGCAAAGGCAGCGCGGTCAGGACGCAGCCCCGCCTGACAATGCAGAATTAGATCGTAGTTTGACAGTTTTTCAGGTTGCACCGGCGCTTGAGAAACCGTTGCTTCAGCTGTTGACCAGGATACAGGAATCGATTGAGTCATGGATGGATATAGGGGTTAAAACATCCTAACCCTCCAAGACGCTGCCACTTTGACAATGGTTCCCGCTTGCGGCGGAATGCTAAATGGCGTTCTACACCAATGTAGCGAATCGAAGGATCAACGTCGGGAGTTATTCATATAAATACGAACTTGTGACACTCCATCCGGAAAAGCAGGGCTTTCCAGGCAGAGGGGCAAAGGCGATTTAGGAGAAAGTCATTTCTAGTCGGAGTTACAGGCGAATATAATTACACCCAGGATTGCAGAAGATGAGGAAAATATCATTCCAACGCTACTGCCCCCAGCGCTTTCAGGGTCGCTTTCTGCGCGTCTGTTAAACCTGTAACGCCAGTAATATTCATACCTTCGTAGGGTCTTTCACTTCTCAAGGTGTTCACGCATTCGCCTGTCGCTACATCCCAAAGCTTAATCATTTCATCTTGCCCAGCACTCGCGAGTATTTGTCCATCTGGACTGAAGACAACTGACCAAACTCCATTGGTATGTCCCTGCAACGTTTTCAAGCATTGCCCTGTACTGACATCCCACAACCTGACAGTATGGTCATCGCTAGCACTCGCGAGAATTTGACCATCTCGACTAAAGGCAACAGACCAAACCCCGTTGGTATGCCCTTGCAAAGTTTTCAAACATTCACCGCTACTGACATCCCACAACCTGACAGTCCGGTCATCGCTAGCACTCGCGAGAATTTGACCATCTCGACTAAAGGCAACAGACCAAACCCCGTTGGTATGCCCTTGCAAAGTTTTCAAACATTCACCGCTACTGACATCCCACAACCTGACAGTGCGATCTCCACTCCCAGTCGCCAAAGTTTTCCCTTCCGGGTCAAACACAACTGACCAAACCCAGTTAGTAAACTCCTGCAAAGTTTTCAGACATTCACCGCTACCGACATCCCACAACCTGACGGTACGGTCGCCACTGCTACTAACCAGAGTCTTACCTTGAGGACTAAAAGCAACTGACAATACCCAGTTGGTATGCCCTCGGCATATTTTGAGGCATCGACCGCTACTGACATCCCACAGCCTGATAGTGCGATCGCAGCTAGCAGTAGCCAAGGTTTTACCTTGAGGAGTAAAGGTAACTGACAACACCCAGTGACTATGCCCCTGCAAAGTTTGTAGAGACGTTGTATGCAGGGTCTTTACACCATCCGAAACATTCCACAACTTCACTGTAGCGTCACCACTACCACTCGCTAAGGTCTTACCTTGAGGACAGAAGGCGACCGATCGCACTCGATTCGTGTATCCCCATAGAGTTCTCAAAACTTGACCCATGTGGACATCCCATAACTTTACCGTTCGGTCGTCACTGCCACTCGCTAAGGTACGACCATCGGGACTAAAGGCAACTGACCAAACCTGACTCGCGTGTCCTTGCAAAGTTTTAAGGCATTGTCCGGTAGTGGTATCCCACAGCTTTACTGTCTGGTCGTGACTGCTACTCGCTAGGGTACGACCATCAGGACTCAAAGCAATTGATTGCACTAAAGAAGTATGTCCCTCCAAAGTTTTGTAGGGGCGAGTTTGAAACTCGCCCCTACTCTTACTGACATCCCACAACTTTACAGTGCAATCATCGCTGCCAGTGGCTAAGGTGCGACCATCAGGACTAAAAGCAATTGACTGTACCCAATGAGTATGTCCCTCCAAGGTTTTGTAAGGGTGAGTTTCAAACCCTCTGCTCCCCGTGCTAACATCCCATAACTTTACAGTGCAGTCATTACTGCCAGTGGCTAAGGTGCGACCATCGGGGCTAAAGGTAACTGTACGAACTAAACTCCCGTGTCCCTGCAAAGTTTTTAAAACTTCACCCGTGTGGACATCCCATAGCTTAATCGTTCTATCATCACTGGAACTCGCTAAGATTTGACCATCTGGGCTAAAGGCAATTGACCAAGCCCAACTGCTATGACCTTCCAAAGTTCTCAGGCACTTACCGTCACGGACATCCCACAGCTTCACCGTTCGGTCGTCACTGGAACTGGCTAAGATTTGACCATCCGGGCTAAAGGCGATTGACAGTATCCAACGGAGATGACTTTTACAGGTCAAAAGTGGCTTCATATCTGAAACTTGCCACAGGTGAATCTCGCCAGTCTCACCTGCTGTAGCTAAAAGTTTTCCATCTGGACTAAAGGCAACTGACAAAATGCTGCCGAAGGTTTCAGTAAAAACTGATTTAGCTAAATCGGCATTCTGGAAATTAACATAATGTAAACTTACATTCCTCAGATAAGCTTGCCAAACAGTTAGATAGGAAAGATCGTAACCACTTAAATCTGTCTGTAGTTGACAAAGTAGATTGAGAAGATTTCCCCCTACATATCCTGGTTCTATAGGCAAATTATCTCGCAATGTGAATAAAGTTTTAGATAAACAATCTATAATCTTGTTTTCGTACCGAAAGATAGCCGTCAACCTATCTAGCAGTGGTTGAACTATAAAGTGTAACTGAGCGTCTCTAATGTAGTCTTTTGTTTGAGCCTTAATGAGAGCATAGCTGTTGAATAATTTTATTTGTTTGTTTTTAATTTCTTCGCAGACCTGCTCAATTAAACGGTTGATCATATATTCCATAACCGCAGGCTGTTGCGTAAAAGTTGCTGATTTTTTCTCTATCAGCGATCGCCGTTGTAGAGATTCCAGCGCTTCCAATAGTTCACGTTGCGATACTGGTGGTACAATATCCTCTCGCAGTTCTAGTAGCGAAACCCACTCTCGATTGATTGCCAGCCAGTACATAATCTGCTTTTCTAAAGTACACAAGCGATTAAACTGATGGTCTAAAAGATCCCAAATATCACCAAAAACTGATGTGCCTTGTTCTAGAAATTGAGAAATATTACCATCAAATAACTCTTGAATAGTCGTAGCAACTATCTTCAAGGCTAGTGGATTGCCTCGATAACGAGTCATTAGGAGTTTTAGCTCTTCTTCTGAAACTAAGAAACCTTTGGCATGAAAAATTTTATACCCTTCTACTTCTGTCAAACCAGCTAGTTGCATAGCTCTAACTGGCAATGTTTTGCCTTCCTTGGATGCTATTCCTTTGGGTTTCTCCCGACTGGTTAGCACCAAGCAGCTTTGATGGTTTGTTTCTGCCACACATCTTAATAGCTGTCCATAACCCTCGTATTCTTCTCGGTAATGTCCAGCGCGATCGCCCTCACGTAAAATCAACTCAACATTATCCAGTACCAGCAGACAGCGCGATGAGCGTAAATACTCAATCAGCCGCGATACTTTACCGTCTACGGTTTCTGGTAAATCAGTTTCTTGTTGGTTGGATAGGAATTTGATGATGTCTGCCAGAATATCTTGAACGGGTGGGGCATTGCGGAGACTTCGCCAGATCAGATAATCAAACTCATTGTGAATTTGTTCTACCAGCTTCACAGATAGAGAAGTTTTACCAATACCGCCCATGCCCAGTAATGCTACTAGACGACAGCGATCGCTCACGATCCACTGTTCTAGGGTGGCGAGTTCTTCTGTGCGTCCATAGAAAAGCGATACATCAACCGCTTCTCCCCAATCTTGACGTTTATGAGCGATCGCTATTAAAGGAGCAATCGAATTAGACACCACTTCTGGCATCTGCTGCAATGACAAGACGCGGCGCGAATACCCCTTCAAGACTGACTGCAAATTATTTTTTGTTACCTTCTCTCCAAATGCCTCTGAGAGTAACTTCCACAACTTAGAACCAGCATCCCTAACATAGCCAGGATCGTAAGTATTTTTTTTTGCAATCTCCTCGTAAGACTGCCCTTCCCAAGATTCCTCAAAGACGATTTTTTGAACTTTGTTTAAGCGTCTTTGAGCTAGAACGCTCTCTACAATTTCTAGCGCTTCTTCAACAGTCATTTAATTAAAACTTGCCTCAGAAGTAAATTTGAGCGATTTTAATCCGACAAATAAGAGGTCGTAGCTGCATTGCCCGATTTAGGTCGCTAAGGAATCTAACTTCAAATACTCTCTTAAGGATTACGTGTAAAAGCTTGGAATTCCCTCTATTAAATCAGTCCTGGCTTTTTGTATACGAGATTGCCAGTATATATTCTGCCATTTTTATAACATTTATCTGACATCGATATGACACTTCTCATGACATTTTCCGACTGTCAAGCCTAGTACGGAAAGCTTAACTTGGGCTTATGCACAAACGAAAACCTTGGTCAAGCAAAAGGAGAAGCAATGCGATTTACAGAAGTGAAAGATACTTATCAGCAACTTTGGCGCACCGTTCAAATAACTGATTTAAGCGCCACTGATGCAGTTGTTTCTAAGATTATGTCCAACCGAGGTCGATACGAACAGGCGCAGCGCGAAAGTGGTGTGTGGTGGCCAGTCATTGCTGCTATTCATAGTCTTGAAGCTTCGCTTTCCTTCAATGGACATCTCCACAACGGCGATCCCCTCAGTTCTAGAACTAGGAACGTTCCAGATGGAAGACCAATTTTAGGATCTCCTCCCTTTACCTGGGAAGAGTCGGCGGCTGATGCTTTGGCAATGAAACGCACAGATGAGGTCAATTTCTTAGATACTCCGGAAGAAATTCTTTGGTACTGCGAGAGATATAACGGCTGGGGTTATCAGACAGGTGCAGGACGCAACTCGACACCGCCACGACGTTCGCCTTATCTTTGGTCTAAGACTAATCACTGGACTAAAGGTAAGTTCACCGCAGATGGTCGCTTCGATCCAAATGCAGGTTCTTTGCAGGTAGGAGTCGCTGCCATCCTCAAGCGAATCGAACACCTCGGACATATCAGCTTCGATCCAGTACAACCTGCTGTACCGCCACTGACGAAAGGGCAACGACCGATCCTCCGCTTTGGTGACAAAGGGTTTTGGGTGGGTGTTGCTCAACATACAGTTAATGGCTGTGGGTTTGAGCCTCTCACTGTTAATAACGATTTTGATTCAGCAACAGAGCGCATCATCATGAAGTTTCAAAGAAGCGTGGGACTGAATGACGATGGTGATGTAGGACCGCTGACTTGGGCGGCGCTGGATGCACACAAGAAGCTACCAGGTTGGACGCCATTGAGCGGTTCTTCACAGCCAGCATCGACAACTCCTGTTGCAGCAGCACCCATCCTTTGAATAGTCCTAAGAACTTAGTCCAAAGATCGCTTAGCCATTTTTAGGAATAAAACTCGCCAGAAATAGCGCAGTGGTTTTTGGATATTCCTTCCGCCTTAAGTACAAACTTTGCAATTGATTAAAGCGTTAATCCCAGAGCGTTGATTAGGGATTTAACGCTTGCTGACTATCTTTTTTTAGCACTCATATCACCTATTCTTTTGGAGGTTTAGAGCCATGCGTTTGCAAACTTTCTACCAGGCCCGACTAAATAACCAAAGTGTGGACTATGGCATCGAAGCGATCGCTGCTGACGAAGAATTAGCCACACATATTCAAGAGGTTTTAATTTGGCTTAAGTTTCTCGATCCACCTACTGATGGCAAGTTTGGTCCGATTTCTTCTAACGCTCTGATTGAGTTTCAGGATGCAATGAAGTCGTCTGAGCCAGCAGTGGCTGAGGAAAGAGGGTTTCTTGGGTTAGTAACAGCCAGGTTATTGATTGAAACTCCTCCCTCAGTCGTCCCTAAGCCTGAAGTGGATCTAACCAAAAATAATTTGGAAGCCCGCATCATCCGCTATATGTTGAAAATGAACTACCGCGTTTCGGTAGGACCGCAAAGGTACAACATTGTTTATGTTGAGGACCTGGATGCGGACGGCAGCCTAAATAGCGATGCTCCCAATCATTTCAACGACCGCCGCATGGTGATTGAGATTCCGAATGAAGTGCCAATTCTCAGGCAAAACTGGGAAGGAACCACAGAACCCGGTACTGCTTACACCCTGAATCCAATGAAAGGACGAGCCAAAGAATTCGGAGCCGCTCGGATTGCTTTTGGGCAGTATAAAGCCTGGAAAGTCGGTACTCATTGGGGTAGTGGTGCTGAGCCACATGAAGCCTTGGAGCAGGTGTCACCCGTCTCCGTTTACCGGGACAAAAACAAAGACTTTATTCGTAAAGGCGACTTTCTGGACACAGGGATGTTTGACATCAATCAGCACTATGGGTTTGACTATCCGCGCAATGACATCGGCTACGCTGGTGCTGGTTGTCTTGTAGGACGCACCCGGCAAGGTCACAGGGATTTTATGGCACTGATTAAGCAGGATAAGCGTTACCAGCTCAATAAAGAATACAGATTCGTGACAACAATCATTCCCGGAGATGACTTAGTGAAGCAGTTCCCAGGCTAGCTATTAGGGCGATCGCTGCCCACCTTAGCAAATTCCGTTAAAAGCTTGCGTAGCGATCGCATACCTTCTTTAAAAATTTTGTATCTTATAAGGTTAAAAAATGACGTTAGCAGACAATTCCGAAAATCCTAAGGTAGAGACAAACTCATCTGTCCAAACTAGCATAGTAAATCCTCCTCCGAATAGGAGCGGATTCCGCGAATTTTTCTGGAATACATTTAAGGGGAAGCAGAATCAACAACCAACTCTTTTAGGACATTTTTTAATTACAAGCGGTTTGCTAACCCTAATTGGACTTGGTTACTTTTCGCTGGAGTGGGAAGCAGATAAAACAGCAAATAATTGGCTAAGTCCTCAAAAAGAACTTACCCCAGTTGATAATGGTTTAAAACCCAGCGCCTCTGACAGAGCCAGACTAACCGAACAACTTAATGAAATTCAGTCACGAATTAATCGATATTCGGCGATGATGGTCTTTTTCTACAAGCACTACTACATCTCAATTTCCCTGACCTCAGCTTCTGCTTTAGTGGCTGGAATTTGTTTGTTTTTTATTAGTAAGGTAGGATGGGAGAAAGCAAATAATGGTTTAATTAATGTTTTTATTGTTACTTCTAGTGCTGTAATTTATTTCGGAGATTTACCGGGAATTTTTAAGCATGATGAAAGTAGCGCAGCAAGTCGGGATTTATATCTGGAACATATTTCTTTAAGAAACGAGGTACGCAGCTACTTAGCTACTGGTGGAACTATTGGTGGCGATCCGGAAAAACCCGATGCGTTTAGTCCCACGGAAACGAGTCGCTTTATTCATTATGTAGACAAGAAAATGGCTGAATTAAATAAAATTCCCATTGGCTTTGATGCTACGCGCATTACTGGTATTGAACGTAATTTAGAGAGATTAACTATTCCGGAAAAGGTTACATCTTCGCCTAAAGTCGTGCCAACTAAAAAGCCTATAGCTTCGCCTAAGCCTTTGCCAACTCAATAGTAAAATCCTTGCACCCTTTAAGTGCGATCGCTTACTCAAAGACTACTGTGCGATTCCCGTATACCAGCACGCGATTTCGCAAGTGCGATCGCACTGCTCTCGCTAATACCACTCGCTCTAAATCTTTGCCTTTGCGAATCAAATCGTCAACCTCATCTCGATGGCTGACTCGCACTACATCTTGCTCAATAATGGGGCCTGCATCCAAGTCGGCGGTGACATAGTGAGCCGTTGCACCGATAATTTTGACGCCGCGTTCGTAGGCTTTATGGTAGGGATTAGCTCCTACAAATGCAGGTAAGAATGAGTGATGAATATTAATAATTTGCGGAAATTGACTAATAAAATCAGGGCTGACGACTTGCATATATTTTGCCAGCACAACTAAATCAATGTTGTATTGCCGCAGTAATTCTAATTGTTTGGCTTCCTGCTGTGATTTTGTTTCTTTGGTAATCGGAATGTGATGATAGTCGATGCCAAATTGAGCGGCTACATCTTGTAAATCGGGATGGTTGCTGATAATTAGTGGAATTTCGGCGGAGAATTCTTTTGCTCTATGACGCCAAATTAGGTCAAAGAGACAATGATCTTGTTTGCTTACCCAGATGGCAATACGGGGTACTGTGTCGGAAAAGTGCAGCTGCCAGTTGGCTTGTAAAGGTTGCGCGATCGCGTTAAATGCTGGACCAATCAACTCACGCGGTAGATTAAAATCTTCTAACTGCCACTCAATTCGGGTGAGAAATAACCCAGCCGCAAAATCGGTGTGCTGATCGGCATGAATAATATTACCGCCATTAGCGTAGATAAAATTAGCAATTTTTGCCACCAATCCTCGTCGATCGGGGCAGGAAACTAGCAGCGTTGCGGTGGGGCTGTTCATGGTGAGAGAGAGGGGCTAGGCTGAGGTGACTTTTCGGTTTTTGAAGTCTCAGTTTTACTATTTTTTGGTGAAGGAGAGGGGCTGGGCTGAGGTGACTTAGCGGGTATTGCTTTGTCTGGTTTTTTGTCTAAAGTATCTTTCTGACTTGCTGGGGAAGGAGAAGGAGTCGGCTTATCTGACTTAGACGGTGTTGCTTTTTCAGCAGGCTGGTTTTTAGTAGTTTTTGGAGAGGGGGAGGGACTAGGTTTATTTGACTGAGAGGGTGTTGCTTTGTCTGAGTTTTTGCCGGAAGTATCTTTCTTAATTTCCGGGGAAGGAGAAGGACTCGGCTGAGGTGACTGAGAGGGTGTTGCTTTGTCTGAATTTTTGCCGGAAGTATCTTTTTTACTTGCTGGAGAAGAAGACGGACTCGGCTGAGGTGACTGAGAGGGTGTTGCTTTGTCAGAGGTTTTATCCGGACTATTTTTTTGAACCGCTTCCTTGGCTTTCCATTCTGACAGAGGACGTTTTACACCATACTCAAAGTCTATCGGGACTAAAAGCACCTCTAGCTGCTGAGGGGTCTGTGCAGGGGGGTCAACTTGAGCATACAAGAAACTACTATTGAAGTTAGGCTTACCCAAAATTATCTGATGAGTTTGCTGATTATTTAGCCTTACTTCTACCGTCGCTTGGGGTTTGTCGAGTCCATATTCTTGTAGCTGGTTAGGGAAGATGGAGAGGGTGCGATCGCTCTTGCCATCTACCAGTAAATTTAGCAAGTATGAAACAGATGGATCGCTGGCTGGGACGTCGCTGGGCGATTTCATCTGCCATTGAGAAATACTCGTCTTGTCCACAGCTTCCTGCGTGACTCGCTCAAACTTCAAGGTTTGTTCCTGACTTTTAACTGTCAAAGCCTGTATCTGGTCTTTTTCAAAAGAAAAGATTTCCTTTTGTTTTGCCTGTGCTGCTTCTCGCTGGGGGGCACCTTTAATTTCATAAAAATAAACGAATCCCCCCAAACTCAGCGCCAACAATATCAGAATCCAAGTTGTTCGTTTTAGCTTCATAATCAACACGCGAGTTGATTTTAGATTAAATCCAAAATCTGAAATTACTAACGTCTGAACCACCAAACCAGTCCGGCTGTAAGGAACCCGATTAAGGGCATAATCAACACAGCTATCCAACCCACTAGATTGGCTTGGTCTTGGGACAAGTTGATGCGACGGTCTTTTACTTCTTTGGGACGGATGGATAAAAGTTGCTCATCCTGTTTGCTTAACCAGCTGACGGAGTTGAGGAATACATCTCCATTGAGTTGCTGCTCGAATAAACCATCGCTAGCAAAATCAGAATTACCGAGGACAACTAGACGGGATTCTGCTGGTTTTTGGTCAGCATTTGCCGTCTTTGCCGGTGAGTTGGTTGGGCTTGGGGACGCGCTAGGGCTAGCAGTTGCGGTTGGGCTGGGAGAAGCTGATGTCGTCGCCGTTGGAGTTGGGGACGGGCTGGGGCTAGTAGTTGCGGTTGGGCTGGGAGAAGCTGATGTCGTCGCCGTTGGAGTTGGGGACGGGCTGGGGCTAGCAGTTGCGGTTGGGCTGGGAGAAGCTGATGTCGTCGCTGTTGGGCTTGGGGACGCACTGGGGGTGGGGCTAGCGGTTGCTCCTGGAGTCGCCCCTGGAGTTGCTGTTGGAGTTGGGGATGGTGCAGACACACTTTGGGGAGGATAGACGCGACTTAGGGCGACGCCGAGAATTAAAGGCCCTTGGCGATCGCTTTCGGGATCAAACTGCAAGCGATCGCTTTCGGGATTGCTCTCAGCCCAACTCTGGTCATTTGTCACCAGCAAAGGCGTCGCCTGGATACCGGCGATGGGAGTCACTTCAATCGGTCGTGCAAACGGGTAGAAAGAACGACCATCCTGAAAATCTTTCGTAATCGGATGTTGACCGTAGCGCGTCACCATAATCACCGCCGGACTCAGTCCCGCCTGACCGCCGGACAAGTCAATGGCAAGACGATTATCCAGCCTCACGCCCCAATCTTTAAGCAAGTTATCCAGACCGGGATTGGTATTCCGGTCTACCATCACCAGTAGCCTACCGCCGCGCTTCAGGTAATCGCTCAAAGCGGTGACTTCAGCTGCAAACAGTGCCCGTTTGGGGCCAGCAATGACGATGAGGTCAGCATCTTGGGGGATTCCTGGAGTTTTCGCCAAATCTAGGGGTTGAGTGGTGTAGCTTTTCTCTCCTAGGCTAGTCACCGCCTGAGAGATGCTTCCTTGCGCCGCTTGTAAGGGCCGTTCGCCGTGACCTTGGAGGAAGTAAACCTTGCCAACGCGATCGCTCGTAATTTGGGCGATCGCATTCGTCACCACTGTTTCTGAAAGGCTCTCCCCGCGCTGCGGATTCACTGTCTGGATGAGCTTTCGTCGTCCCTCCGATTCCAGATAAACTTCCCCTAGAGATTGAAGGTTAAACCTTTGAGCCAGTCCGGGTCGCAGTTGCGGATCGACAAATTCAAAACTAAATTGAGAGCCATATCGTCGGTAATTTTCCAACAATTGTTGGTCTTGAGGATTCGGATTTTCTTCAAATACCCACAACTTGACTGGCTGCGATAAATTTTGCACTAATTGCTGCGACTGGGGGGCAAGGGTAAATAGCTGATTTTCCGTTAAATCCACTCGCACAACACGGCGAACACCCAGAAAATTAATCAGCCCCAAAATCACCAAAACCGCCAGTGTTGCTGCTAGAGCATTGGTTCCCG
This sequence comes from Trichocoleus sp. ST-U2, assembly GCF_039961875.1. Classification (NCBI taxonomy): domain Bacteria; kingdom Bacillati; phylum Cyanobacteriota; class Cyanophyceae; order Leptolyngbyales; family Trichocoleusaceae; genus Trichocoleus; species Trichocoleus sp. ST-U2. The sequence goes on from NZ_JAMPJY010000010.1 coordinate 18,619, forward strand.
CCTGAGTTGACCGGCGTCCCCAAAAGCCATTTGGCGAACCGCCCAAAGATAGCAGCCATAACCCAATAATTACAACTCCAGCAACGATTAAACCTACGGGCACAGAACCCCAGCTACTGGATACCAATCCAGCAACTAGACCCGTAATTGTTAGAACTGGGCCAAGCAAAAAGAGATATTTTAAATACTTCCAATTAATGGTTTTCATGTTGGCTAATCAGTAATTGGTAATTGGTAATTGCTGCCAATAGATTTTAGGTAAGTGTTTAGCTTAGGTAACAGTTCATCAATGATAGGTTTGCGGGTGCCGATCTGTTCAATCGAGATGCAGGAAACCTCGAAGGCGGTCTTTGTAGGCGCAAGCCCCACCCTTTAAGGTGTGGGCTACTTGCATCTCACGCATTCGGTCTTCTCATCGCAACCACTCCATTCGCGATTCGCCATTCGTCAATTTAAGAACGCTGATAGCGCAAGGCATCGATAGATTGAGCAGTCAGAAACACGCCTAAGATAATGTAGCTTGCAAACATAATCAAACTGCTGGTATCAACCACACCTTGTACTAGGGTGTTGTAATGTTTGACTAAGGATAAATGATTCCATGCTTCTCCTAACACGCCGCCGGTCAGTTTCGCTAAAAGCTCGATCAGCGAGAAACATAAAATTAGCACAAAGGTAAGAATTGCTGCCAAAATTGTGCTTTCGGTGAGGGAAGAAATAAACATTCCCAAGCTAAGAATCGCGGCGGCAACCAAGATTAATGCTGCATGACCCAATAGCGGCACCGCCGGGGGTAGGGGTGGGCTTGATGCATTAAAAGCGATCGCTTCGTATGCCAGTAACGGCAGCACCATTGTGATAAAAAATGTCACTACCCCCAACAATTTACCCACCGCCACCGCCCAGTTGGTGACTGGCGAAGTGGCTAATAGCTCTAAAGTCCCTCGCTTGCGTTCCTCGGAATACAGCCCCATTGAGAGAATGGGCAGAATAAATAACGATAAAAAGAACATTGCCCCAAGAAAGCTTTGGAGGGTGTTATAGGCGACATCAATGGGGGGAACGGGTGCGCCGATTTGCTGCCCTTGAAAATAAATATCCAAAGCGCGATCGCTCTCACTTTGCAATGCAGTGAGGAAGAATAATCCAGCTAAAAACCAGAAAGCACCCGCGACGATATATGCCAGCGGCGAAGCGAAATAGCCCTGCAATTCCTTGCGATAAATCGCCAAAATATTACTAATAATTACGCCCATTTATTCAACTCCTCCAGATTGCTCATCTGTGGCAACGATGGCAGCAGCTTCTGCTGGCGAGGGAGGGGATGTCCCATTGCCATCGGTTTCATCCGTATCCATATCGACGACCTTTTCTTGGGTTGTCAGTTCGATAAACACGTCCTCAAGACTAGCGCGAGTGCGTCGCATTTCATACAATGCCACCCCCGCCCCAATTAAAACCGCAGCAATATCACGCGCCGGTTCTGTACCCGGTTCTGATACTACACGGATAAGAGTGCGATTGGGCGGTAATTCCTGGCTGGGGATGGATTCGACAAAACGAACTCCGGGCAAAACTAAGAGCATATGTTGCACAGCTTCTACATCCCCGTCGATTTCCAACTCATAGCCCGATCCGCCCGCTAGCTGTGCTACCAGATTTTCTGGGCTATTCGTTGCCACAAGCCGACCGCGATTGATAATTGCCACTCGGCTGCAAGTCATGCTAACTTCCGGCAAAATATGGGTAGAGAGAATGATTGTGTGGCTACCGGCAAGGCTTTTAATTAAGTTGCGAACCTCGATAATTTGGCGAGGGTCGAGACCAACCGTGGGTTCATCTAGAATAATCGCGGGTGGGTCGTGGACGATCGCTTGGGCAATGCCAACCCGTTGGCGGAAGCCTTTAGAAAGCTTGCGGATGAGTACCTTGCGTTTTTCGGTGAGGTTGCAGCGTTCCATTGCTGAATTTACTTGGGATTTGCGATCGCGTCCGGGAACCCCCTTTAGCCGCGCCACAAAATGCAAAAATCCCTCCACGCTCATGTCAGGATACAAAGGTGGCGTCTCCGGTAAATATCCAATCCGCCGCCGTACCGCCATTAAATCTTCATGCACATCGTACCCAGCAATCCGGGCAGTCCCACTGGAAGCGGGTAGATATCCCGCCAAAATCCGCATGGTTGTCGTTTTTCCGGCACCATTCGGCCCCAAAAAGCCCAAAATTTCCCCAGGTTCCACATTAAAGGTGACATCCTGAATGGCTGGGGTCGCGCCATAGATTTTGCTTAAATTTTCAACTTCGATCATTATGGGTCATCGGTCATTGGTCATCGGTCATTGGTCATTGGTTATTGGTCATTGGTCAAAAGCAAACAACTAAGGACAAATGACAAAGGACTAAATTCAAAACTCTTTACTTTATGGGTCAACCAATGCTTTATGTCAACCCAGCAACTGGCAAAGATAACAGTGTCGGGAACTCATCTGCCCCACTGAAGACGCTGACTCGTGCCCTGAAGCAGGCTCAAGCCGGAACTTCGATTCAGTTGGCATCTGGGATTTACAATGCGGCAGGGGGAGAAGTATTTCCTCTGGTAATCCCGGCTGGGGTGACGGTGGTAGGGAATGAATCCAGCAAAGGCAAGGGAATTCAAATCGAAGGCAGTGGGGAATATATTAGCCCAAGCTTTGGCTCCCAAAATATTACCCTGCGGCTGGAAACGGATGCCCAACTGCGGGGAGTCTCAGTGACGAATCGGGGGGCGAAGGGGACAGGGGTTTGGATAGAATCGACATCGCCAAGGCTGGCGAATAATACCTTTACCAGTTGCAGTCGCGATGGCGTCTTTGTCACGGGTACTGCGAAACCGGCAATTTTAGATAATGTATTTACCCAAAATGCCTCCACAGGTCTTTCTCTCGTCCGCAATGCCAAGGGGGAAGTGCGTCGGAATGTGGCAGAGAGAACGGGTTACGGAATTTTGATTGGAGATCAAGCGGCTCCCCTAATTACCGATAATAAGATTTTTGCGAATCGGGCGGGGATTTTTCTGTCTCGTGACGCGACCCCGGTGCTGCGTCGCAATCTCATTGAGAAAAATACACAAGCGGGGCTAATTATCAATGATGGGGCAAAACCGCAGCTAGGGAGCCGTCAAGAGCCAGCAGGTAATATTTTGCGGGATAACGGGGAAGTCGATCTGCAAAATCTGACGCGGTTCGCGGTCGTCTCAGCGGGAAATCAGCTGAATCCAGTGCGGGTGCAGGGAACGGTGGAATTTGTGGCGGCGACGGTTGCCGCTACTTTTACAATGGGACCCGCCCAGTTTAGCGATGTTGCCGGTTATTGGGCGGAAGCGTTTATTCAGGCGCTAGTGGCGAAAAATCTGATGAGTGGCTTCCCGGATGGGACGTTTCAGCCAGAAGCGGCAATGACTCGCGCCCAATATGCCGCAGCGATCGCGAAAACCTTTAACTTGCCGCCACGACCTGGAAATCAGAGCAGTTTCAAGGATATTCCAGCAGATTTTTGGGCGGCGCGGGCGATCGCGAAGGCTGCATCGATGGGTTTTATCTCTGGGTTTCCAGATAACACCTTTCGACCGGGGCAAAATCTAACGCGGGTGCAGGCGATCGCATCTTTAGTCAGTGGTTTAGCACTTACGGGGGGTAATTCTAGCGTCTTGGGAGTTTATGGCGATCGCGCTCAAATTCCCAGCTACGCCACAGATGCCGTCGCTGTTGCCACCACGAGGCGCATGGTGGTGAATTATCCCCAAGTTCAACAACTTGAACCGATGCGAGACATTACCCGCGCTGAAGTTGCTGCACTCATCTATCAGGCATTAGTCACCACAGGGGAAGTCAAGGCGATCGCTTCTCCCTATATTGTCAATCCGGAAGTGAATCCCGACTCCTCCCTTCCCAGCTTCAGCGACATTCAGGGACACTGGGCAGAGAATTCTATTCGAGGATTGGCAAATCAAAACCTGCTGGGTGGCTTTGCCGATGCCACTTTCAAGCCAGACGATCGACTCAATCGGGCGGGATTCGCGGCTTTATTAGTTAAAGCTTTTAACCCCACTTCTAAACGCCCAGCTATCCAGTTTACCGATATCCCCCCGACTTTCTGGGCGCAGTCGGTGATTCAACAAGCTTATAGCGGTGGCTTCATTACCGGATTTCCCGACCAAACTTTCCGCCCTCAGCAGCCGGTTCTGAGAGTCCAGCTGATTGTTTCTCTGGTGAGTGGATTGGGCTTTGCCTCTGGGGATGAAAAACTCTTAGACAAGTACGAAGACCGCGCAGCGATTCCCGCCTATGCCCGCCCTGCTGTTGCTGCTGCTACACAAAGAGGTATCATTGTGAACCACCCGGCACCCGCACAACTCAACCCAAATCGAGAAGCCACACGAGCTGAGGCAGCTGCTATGGTTTATCAAGCATTAGTTGCCACTGGGCGATTGCCTGCTTCCTAGGGGCTTTCGCCTTCGGACAAAAAATCTTGGGCGATCGCAATAAATTATCGCCCGTAGGCAAATGCCCTTTTTGTCCAATACTTCTCCTGAACGAGTGCTGAGAGTGCAAGATATAAATATCACCACTGACTAATGACCGATGACAGCTAAACGCTAATCTGCGATTAATATTATTTCTGGTCTGCCAAGTTAACTTCTGATGACAGAGTCAACACAAGACTCAGCTACTGCCTACGCAACGACGCTGCTTCTTTACTATTGTTTTGAACTGATTAGGGGTTACACGGCTGAGGAATTGGTAGCCCATTGGGTTCGCGACTTTGGTGCCGACTGGGTGCCTCTAGCCGTGATTGAGGCGCTTTATCAGGGACGTTACAAAGCGATTTCTGTCGAGCAAATCTTAAATTTCTGGTCTCGGCGCGGTCAAGCCCTGTATCACTTTAACTATGATTTTGAGCGCTTGGTTTGCCGCAATTTTCCCCAAAATTTGACGGAAGCAGCCGATCCGCTACCAGCAACCTTAGCTTCTAACCCTGAGCCAAGTTTAGAGCGAGTCAAGGCGAAAGACGCGATAAATCCAGTTTATTCATCCTCAACGGAAGCATCTGTGGGTGCCAGTGACGAGGCGATCGCGATCGCCCACCCAATTGCGATCGCCCAGACGCCCTCCCCAGAGGAGGCTGCTGCTTCCGTCCTGTCAGAACCGACAAACACGGACAACCCTAGGGACGTTGCCAATTCAGAAGACGCCAACGCCAGCCTTGCCCTGCGTTCTAGTCACAAAAATTATCAAGCAAATTGGTCGCGCTGGGATGTCAGCAAGCGACCAATACACCAATTCATCCCAACGGCAGATGACTCAGATTTTTACCAAAAACTCAAAGCTGTCGCCCAGAGTGATGAAGAGACTTAAGCCATTGAAAAGGGAAAATTAAAAATGAACACATCCTCATTTTTAATTTTTAATTGTTGGCGACGGTGTCAGCGGCTTTTTCTTGTGGCTTTGCGACGCCCATGCGGATTTCCGAGCAAAAAGAAGCCATTGAGAAGCCGCCAAATCGCTTTAAAATGCTGGCTCGTAGCCGCAAGTTTTCGCTAGCAAACCAGATGCGTTCTTCCGAGTACATCGTTTCATACTCGGTAATCAGCGTGAATGAATTATCGCTACCGATGACATAGCGACCGGCGACCGATGCTTTCTCGGCATAGCCCATGTCGCGGAGCAACTGACCTTCATTGGGCTTTTCCGGGTCGGGAATCGGAACGAGAACGCTAGAACCTGCGTGCTTTTCTTGATCCCACTCCATCGTGCCATCCCAGCTAACGCGAGCGCCTCCCCAAGCTAAGCCTGGGTCAACTTCGTACTGTTCGCAGAGCTTGATCACTTCCGGATCTTCTGCCGAGAGCATCTCGATCTTGATGTCTGACTTGCCACTTTCTGCTTGCTTGAAAGCCAGATGGTGACTAGTACGCTGGGAAAACCATTTGCCTGCACTCAGCTGGAAAAACTCTTGAATATCCATGAATCAAACTCTTCTGGACTAATAATTTTTAACATCACTTTCAATATCTTAGATTGACCAGTCGCTAGAGAGAGTGATAACCGCTGACCTCTACTTTATAAAAGGTTAAAGAGTTTTCGGATGAGTAAACCTGCATCATGTCTAGAATTCATGGCACTCCCAGCGATGACTACATTGAAGCCACCCAGTGCGACGATGTTATTTTTGGGTATGCTGGCGACGATACCCTGGTTGGCAAGTCAGGCAACGATATCATCCACGGTGGGCAAGGAAATGACCTGATTCAAGGGGGAGAGGACGAGGATTCCCTGTATGGCGAAGGTGGGGATGACTTTTTACTGGGGGGTTCGGAGCGCGATCGCTTATTCGGAGGCAACGGTGACGATGTCTTGGTTGGCGGCGAAGGTGACGATCGCTTAGATGGGGGTCCCGGCAATGATGTCTATATTTACGCTCCCGGCGATGGTTTTGACACCATTGAGGATGAGTCGGGAATCGATATCCTGCGATTAGACGAAATCTTCTCGAATGAGATTACGGTTGATTTCGTCCTCGGTGGTTGGCTGTGCGTATCTTATCAGGGTCAGCCCATCGTCAAGATGCGCGGTGTGGAGCATATTCAGGTAGAAGATGGCTTGTTTTCCGTCGCTCACTGGCTGTAAGCAATTAAAAATGTTCCCATTAAAAATTAAAAATGGAGAATCCCCCATTTTTAATTTCAAATTTTTAATTGTTTTCAGATAGCCGCTTCAGGGAGATGGTGGCAGCGGTAGCAACGTGGGGATGACGGTCCTTTTCCAGGTAATTGAGCGCGGAGATACTCTTGGCGCTGGGCAAGTGTCCTAGGGCTTCGGCAAGCCGCTGACGGACAAGCCAATCCTCAGCTTGGGCAAAGCGGAGAATTTGATCGACGGCTCCTACTGCTTTAATTTCACCGAGTGCCGCGATCGCTGCCTGTTGCAACACGACTTCTTCGCTATCTAATGCCCGAACCAGTACGTCGAAAGCGCGGGGATCTTTTAAATTGCCCAAACTAACGGCGGCGCTGAAACGCACCAGCCAATCGGTATCTTCGTAGAACGCCCGCACCAAGGGTTCAAATCCTCTGATATCGCACAGGTAACCTAAGGCACCAGCGGCGTCGGCGCGAATCCCGTAGTCGGGGTCAGTTTCTAGCAATTTCACGAGAATCGGAAAGCATTCTTCGGTCGGTTTAAGACCCAGTGCAAACACCGCCATCGAGCGAATTTGCAGGTTTTCGTCGTCTAAAACCTTTTTGATCAGGGGTACAGCGTCATCTGCCGATACTTCACGCAAAGAGGCAAGCGCCAACATGCGATCGCGTGAATTCGGACTTTCTAGCTGGGCACCAATATTTTCTAAGCTGGGATGAGTCATAAAATCCTAAGCTCTTTAATAAATCTTAACATAATTGAGCGAGTTATCTCAGGAAGTGGTGGAGAGATGGTGGGAATTGTCATCGTATCGCATAGTCGAAAGCTGGCAGAGGGAGTGCAAGCGTTAGTGCAGCAAATGGTTCAAGGTACCGTGTCGCTGGCTCTCGCAGCGGGAATTGACGATCCAGAAAATCCCTTTGGTACGGATGCAATGCAGGTTTATCAAGCGATTGAGTCGGTTTACAGTGAGGATGGCGTCCTCATCTTGATGGATTTAGGGAGTGCTGTACTGAGTGCGGAAATGGCGTTGGAGTTTCTGCCAGAAGAACGGCGGCATCAAGTGAGACTCTGCGAGGCACCGCTGGTAGAGGGAGCGATCGCCGCAGCGGTAACAGCAGCCTCCGGTGCAAATATTGAGCAAGTCATCCGCGAAGCACGAGGAGCATTAGCAGCGAAAGCCTCCCAGTTATCCGGTATTAATCCTTCGGAGTCCGCCGGGGCATTGGTCAGTGCCCCAATAAGTGCCCAAAGTCAGGTAATCCATCTCACCGTCCGAAATCAGATGGGTTTGCACGCCCGTCCGGCTGCCAAATTTGTTGCTACCGCTTCCCAGTTTCAATCTGAGATTACGTTACAAAACATCACATCTAGCAGCGGATCGGTCAATGCTAAAAGCATCAATCAAGTCGTTACGCTGGTCATCCGCCAAGGGAATGAGATAGCGATCGCTGCCTCTGGAGCGGATGCCCAAGCCGCCTTGGCAGCCTTGCAACAGCTAGTAGAAGCCAACTTCGGGGAATCAGTCGCGGAGGTTCGGGGTGGGGAAACCCCGCTTCCGGAGCAACCCCAATTCCCAATTTCTAATTCTCAGTTTTCTGGGATTCCTGCCTCTGCGGGTATTGCCATCGGCAATATTGCGAGCTATCAACCCACCGTTCTCAACGTAAAACAGCAAGCAGACAATCCCGAAGCGGAATGGCAACAGTTACACACAGCAATTGAGCAAACTCGTCATCAAATTCAAACCCTCCGCCACCAAATATCTGCTACGGCGGGAGAAGCACAAGCGGCGATTTTTGATGCTCATTTGCTTTGCTTAGAAGATCCCTTTGTAATCGATCGCACGCGCCAGCTAATTTTCGCTCGGAATTATAGTGCCGCCGCAGCTTGGAAGACTGTTATCGATGAGACAGTTGCAGCTTACGAAGCATTGCCAGACTCGTACTTACAAGCACGCGCCGCTGATGTCTTTGACGTGGGGCAGCGAGTGATGCGATCGCTTACAGGTACAGCACCCGCTTCTATAAATTTGCCAGAACCAGGGATTTTGGTTGCAACTGACTTGACTCCTTCGGAAACGGCACAATTAGATCCCGGCAAAGTTTTGGGAATTTGTACGGTTGCAGGCGGTGCGACTTCTCACAGTGGAATTTTAGCGCGATCGCTCGGCATTCCGGCGGTTGTAGGCGTGGGCGCTGAGTTGTTGCGCTTGCAGAATGGCACGCTCATCGCCTTGGATGGGGAAACTGGCGAGGTGTGGGTGCAACCAGACGACACGCAGTTGCAAGAATTACAAGCAAAACGCAATCGCCAGCAGGCGCAACAACAAGCGTTACAAGCTGCTGCACAGCAACCCGCTATCACCCACGATGGACATCAAATTAAGGTGATGGCAAATATTTTGACAATACAAGAGGCCAAAATTGCTGTAAATATGGGTGCAGAAGGGGTGGGATTGCTGCGGAGTGAATTTTTGTATTTCGATCGAGTCAGCGTCCCGACTGAGGAAGAACAACGAGAAGCGTATGAAGCGATCGCATCCATCCTATCCCCCCATCCCCTGATTATTCGCACTCTCGATATTGGCGGAGACAAACCCCTCCCCTACCTAAACTTGCCACCAGAAGCCAATCCCTTCCTAGGATGGCGGGGAATTCGCTTTTTACTAGATTCCCCAGATTTACTGAAAACTCAGCTACGGGCAATTTTACGCGCCAGTCACCAAAACTCCATTAAGGTCATGTTTCCGATGGTGGCATCCGTGAGAGAAATCCGCGCCGCCAAAGAGATTTTAGCCGCCGCTAAGACAGAATTGCGCTCTTTGGGGATGAGTTTTGATGAAGCAATGGAAGTCGGAATCATGGTGGAAGTGCCAGCAGCGGTGACAATGGCTGACAAACTAGCCGCAGAGGTAGATTTTTTTAGTATTGGCACCAATGATTTAAGTCAGTATGTCATGGCAAGCGATCGCACAAACCCCAAAGTTGCGACTCTCGCCGATGCCTTTGAACCAGCAGTGCTGCGAATGATTCAGCAAACTGTTACCGCTGCTCATCATGCTGGGATTTGGGTGGGAGTGTGCGGTGAATTAGCTTCATCAGAGTTAGCGACACCCATTTTAGTCGGATTGGGAGTTGATGAATTCAGTATGAACTCCCCAGCCATTTCTACGGTGAAAGCAGCGATTTCAAAGTTGAGGATGGATGAAGCGGAAGCGATCGCATCTGCTGTCTTGCAGCTAGATTCAGCCAAAGAAGTCAGAGAATATATTGCAGGTCAGTTGAAAACATAAAGTGTTGTCAGAGGAGTAACGGTGGCTCGTAAACGCTTAATTATCGAGATGGGGATGGGAATCGATCAGCACGGACAGGAACCGACTGTCGCCGCAGCCAGAGCGGTCAGGAATGCGATCGCTCACAATGCTCTACCAGGTGTCTGGGAAGTTGCAGGTTTAAGCGACCCCGACCAAATGATCGTTGAAGTAAAGGTGGCAGTGCCTTACCCAGAGCAAGTACGGGAAGCGGAGGTGTTAGCTGTATTACCTTTTGGGCGCAAAACTCTCACTGTTGAGTCTGGCGGAATGGTCGTTCAAGGTCGAGCAATTGCCTCACTCAATGATAAGAATGACGAAATGCTGATCGCGGTTGCGGCGGTTACCGTTTTGGTGGAAACCGATTAGTTGCGTAGGAAGTGGAAGCGTTTGCCACACTTGGTTTTAGGAGCCTATATCCCGATATTAGAGAGATTCGTATCGGCTAATTTATTAAAGTAACTTGCTGAGTTCTCATTGAAAGCGATCGCGATTTAAACTCAGACCGACTCAACTCCGGAGGATCTCCCATGAAACGAATTGCAATTATTGGCGCTGGTCAAGCTGGTCTTTACTTAGGCATTAGTCTGGTGGATGCAGGCTATGCAGTGACTCTATTTAGCGATCGCACTCCAGAAGCTATCCTCAATGGCAAAATCATGGCAATGCCATTGTTGTTTCCAGATGCGCTACAACTTGAGCGTGACTTGGGACTCAATTTCTGGGATGAGCAGTTTCTGGGTTGCGACCAATTTCATAACAACCTGTGCGACCCACAGGGCAATGTTGCCTTAGTTGTCTCCTCCACTCTAGAAAAGCCTTGGCGAGGTGTGGATCAACGCCTCAAATTATCCGTTTGGATGCAGGAGTTTGTCCGCAGAGGCGGCGAATTAGTTGTTCAGGCAATGACGTTACAAGACTTGGAGGAGGCTGCTCAAAACTACGATCTGGTCGTGGTATCTGCTGGTCGTGGCTCCTTCTCGACCTTGTTCGAGCGGGACGAGCAAAAATCCCAATACGACCAGCCAAAGCGCCATTTAGCTGGCGGAATTTACACCGGACTCAAGGGAGATCCGATGAAGGGACGCACCTTTCAGGTCAGTAATATACCCGGCGCTGGAGAGATGCTCCAGTTTCCGTTTTATACCAACAGCAAAGATTCCGCTTACACTGTTGCCTTTGAAGCCTACCCTGGTGGAGCAATGGATCGGTTTGGCAAGGTCCAATCCGGTCAAGAATTAGTGGAACTCAGCAAACAAGTCATCCAGGAATTGACCCCGTGGAACTACGAAACAGTCAAGGATATGGAATTGATCGACGAGCAAGCATGGGTTCGTGGGGCAATTACACCGACTGTGCGTAAGCCGATTGGTCGTTTGCCATCAGGTGCAACGGTGATGGGGATTGGCGATACAGTGATTTTGCACGATCCCGTTGGAGCGCAGGGAGCGAATAACGCCACAAAGATGGCACATCTGGTCGCGCAACGGATTATCGAACATGGCAACCAACGCTTTGATGAGTCATGGATGCAGGGAGTCTTCGATGAATTCTGGCAATATTGTCAGCATGGGCACGCCTTAACGGATTGCTTGTTGACGCCTCCAGCTCATCTGCAAGAGATTGCGATCGCAATGGCTCAAAATCCAGAAGTTGCCAAGGATTACTTGAACGGTATCAACAATCCACCCAATCTGTCTCCGTGGTTTTTCGATCCTGAAGAAAGTAAAAAATATTTAGCGAAGAAGACGTTGCTGAATTCGATAGAACAGGAAGGGCGACCAGTAGCGCCGATCGCTGGGTAGCGCTGAGGTAAACAGCTAGCGACTAGCGCCACAAGTTCTAATAATGCAGCAATACTGAGAGCGGAAGCGGTTAATGAACGCTTCCGCTTACCTGGCTTGCACCTAAAAAACCTCACCCTCAGCCTCCGCATCTGGAGTCCTCAACTTCTGGCTCAACATCATGGTCAGGTAAGCTGATTTCCACGTCGCGCAACACGCGGAAGCCATACCCACCCAAACCAATCAGCAATAAGCTGATGGAAGTGATGACATACAAAAGCGCCATCCCTGCACCCGATCCCGTGCCGAATAGCCTGCCGAGGATGGGTACAAGAACACCTCCTGGCATCATCGCTGGTTCAAAAACGTGGTCGGCAAGTGGCCCAGCGATTAATAGAGCGATCGCAGAAACGACTTGCTTAATCGCCGACCGAGCAGCAAAAACCCGTCCTTGCACATCCGGTCTTACCTTGCTGAGCAAGATTGCTGTGTTGGAACTGCTCAATAAGGGAAAATTCAGCGATGAGCAGAACTGAGCAGGAAGCCAAATCATTAGCATCTGACCCAAACCAAAAACGGTTTTACTCAGGCCCGCCCCTACCATTGCCATTAAAAAGCCGTGGATGCGGCGCTTAGAGCCGCCCCAGGCACTCAAGAGAAACGCTCCCGTTACCCCACCGAATCCGGCTGCTGAACCGATGCTGCCTAAGACCCTGGCATCATTTCCCGTGCGTGCCAAAATCATCGGTGCATACAAGGCAGCGCCCAGATCGTGAGCAAACCAGAACAAGGACGCCGCGACTACAATGGCGAGCAGACCGGGACGCACCAGAATATACTGGAAGCCGAAGATAATCGGCTGGAAGATCCCTTTATCGTGAGAGGATGTCTCGCTACTTGTGGGTTGGGGGATATGTATCTTGAGAACGGTGCCGATCGCGATCGCAAATGTGACGATATCGATGAGCGAGATCCCGGCAAATCCAATCGTGTAGTAAAGTACACCCGCCAGCGCTGGAGCAATAATAATCGAACTGTAATGAATCGCAGAATCCAGACTGGTAGCACGAGTGTAATGCTGTTTAGGCACTAGCATCGCAATCGATACTGAATACGCCAGCGCTTGAATTTCACTAAAAGCACCGCTAACCGCGCCACTCAAATAAAGATGCCAGATTTGCAAATGGTTGGTCAGGTACAGCCAAAGGATTACCAAGGTACACAAAGCTGTGACTGTGTCGCCAATCATCATCAGGAATTTGCGGTTCCAGCGGTCTACAATTAGCCCAGCAATGGGTGTAATTAAGATGCTCGGCACGAGGGTAAAGAAACCCACTAAAGCGAGTGCTGTCGCCTGACCAGTCAGTTCCCACATCCAGATTTGGATGGCAAAACTGGTCATATAGCTACCGATCGTTGAGACTAGCTGACCGATCCAAATGATGAAGAAGGTTCGCATATTAGTTTTGTTAAGGCGGTTTCCATCCGAGTAGAATATCCCTCCCATTGGTGAATGTAGTGTTTTATCGATTGTGGGCGGTTTTGGATGAATCTTGATTAGGGATTAAACTATTGAGTCAAAGCTGCAACTTTAGGGAATTCCTTGCCCTTGCTTGATTTCTCTATTACCAAATATTTAAACAAGTCATCGAGAACTCGATTGGCTCCGATAATCCCCCAACTGCTAATCCACGCATCGCTATTGACTTGGTATACCTTACCTTGTTTAACCGCATTCAATTGGAACCAAAGCGGATGATTTGTAAATTGGTTTAACTTAGATTCCTTACCTTCTCCGAGTACTAAGAAAATCGCATCACCTTCCATTTTGGGAATTAGTTCTAATGAGAGATTTTCCGAGTTTTTATCTTTATTCTGCGCTGATGGACGGAGCATACCGATATCATTGAGAATGAGTCCACTGAAGGAGCGCTTCATGTAGATTCGGACTTTATCTGCCCAAAAATTAACCACAGATACCTGAATTTGCGAGAAGCGATCGCCCATTTGCTCTTTAAATGTTTCGACGCGCTGATTATAATTCCTTAAAAGCTTTTCGGCTTCTGGCGTCTTACCCAACGCTTCGGCAAATGTTCTCAGCCACTCTTTCCACGTAATACTCCCTTCAGCAAAAACTGTCGGGGCAATTTGTGATAGCTTCTCATAGATTCCTTCATCCCAAGACCAACCCAAAATCAAGTCTGGCTTCAAGAACAAAATTTTCTCCAGGCTTGGTTGCCCATTTATGCCAAGTTTTGTAATTCCTTCGGTTTGATTTCGGAGATAGGAGAGAAACTCCCCATCTCCTAAGGTTGTGGCACCTACAGGTTTGATACCTAAAGCTAAGACGTTCTCCAAGTTTCCCAGCACAATTACCCGCTGCGGATTAACGGGAACCTTTGTTTCTCCCATTGCGTGCTTGACTACTCGTACAGCTTGAGAAGGCAAGTTTAGAGAAACATTAATACTGTTATTCGTCCCATTCTTTTTGGCATTATTCCCACACGCAGAAACGATACAAATTGTTAAAAGTGTTATTAACAACAGTCGGATATTACGCTGAATATAGTTATTCGTTAAATTCCAAATTGGATAACGGTGGAGAATAAAAGAATAAAAATAAATAGCAATTTTACTTAAAAAATAAGCTATTTTTTTGATTGAAAACATAATAATTTGAAAAAATTTTTTAACCACAAAGACGCTAAAAACACCAAACAATAAGATATAGAAATAATTTGCAAATCCAAGTAGAATCTCTATGCCTTAAAAGCATATCTTTAGGAATTCACTTATTACTACGAAATGCTTACCAGGTTTTTCGTAATATATTGGTTGAATTCATACAATTCATTGCTGTCACATTCTCCTTTTAAATGAAGAGTTTTATGTTTATCTTCAATAATGTCGGCTCTATAGACACTCAGAACTCCATTCGGAGTTTTAAAAGTTATTTCAACTTGATTAAAACTTTCATCTTCGCTTCGCTCAATTATCTGATAGGCAACCTGATAGTTAAACCAATCCCAGCCATATTTGAGGATGAGTTCTTTTTCTAAGATTTGAGCTGCCCAAGGTAAAAGTCCCCAACCACGATAGACATTTTTCAAGCACTGAATGTCACCCGTTCGGGTCAGAATGGCAGCAAATGATTTTTGGTTGAGCCTGCCATAATATCTTCCCTCTGGAAAATCAATTGCAGTAGGGGCAAAGCGATGACCGCCAATGTGGCTGGCTTGCCAAACGCGGACACGATCGAGTGATAAGTCAGAGACAGTGGCTAAGGCAGCTTTGTAAAAAGGATTGCCATACTTAGCACAACATTTATCGTGGCTACCGTGGGTACAGACTAAAATATCTCTGGTTTGAATATCTATAGCTTCATGTTTTGGAGCGTTACCTGTTAAACAGTCTTTCAGTAAAGAAGCTACATCATTGATATCTGAAATCAGAAATTCTTGCTTGGTGTAACCTACTGAAAGTCCGGTGTTTGCTCGGAAAATTATCAGTCGCTTGTTGCGATCGCGCTTAGTTTGGTCGCGATGAATCAATACAACCCGAACAGAAAGCTCCTCTGTATCAATTTCCTCCTTCAAGGCTTTTAAATTAGCCGGGAGGAATTTTGAATCAAGTGGATCGGGTGTCCAAGGCGGTGGACACTCAATCAGTACATAGATTTTGTGATTCGTTGCACACCCGATAATCTCTTCTCCAGCTTGGCGTGACTCTTCGGCGCAAAAGAATCCATTCATCGCTTGATTACTTGCGGTGTAACAATTTGTTTGCTTCAAATTTCCTCACGCCCAATCGATGCGCTCACTACGACCTAGTTGGTTATTGAAAGTTATTATCACTAGGTCAGCAACATATAACGTCTTATCTGCCAATGTCAAGGGTATAAAAAAAATTAGTCTATTGAGAACTCATGTCAGTTTTTTCTGAAAATACCCAGTTCAGCGTCCAGAAAAATTTGCACGCCTTGACCGGGAGAGCATGAAACTATAACGGTTTTCCGTTCGCTCATATACAAAGCCTAACCCCCAGCCGCATTCCGTAATAGGGAAGCGGAGCAAATCTCGTTCCTTGTAGGAGAAGGGCTGGGGTTATGTCAGACTCTACTGCACAAACGTCGGGGGAAGCTTTCCGGCTAGTTTAAGTCATGCTTCCCCCAACCCATAGAAGAGCAAAAGCCGGAATTTTATTTCTGAAAAAATTTTGCGATTGCTACTTGCCAAACTTGCAAGCTTTGTACTAAGGTTATCCAAGCTTATTAAAAATGAATGTCAATAGCAGTGAAAAGTTACCGCTAAGAACCCTCTTGAAGAGGAGCGTTGACCCTAACGCCAACACCAGGATTTGTGAGGTTTTTTGCCCTGCCGAGGGTTCCTAAAACTCCCAAAAACGTCGATTTAACAGCAAATACAGATGAAGCGCTCAGTTTTTAATCCAACCACCCGGATTGGAGCTAGAGATGGGCGGTTTCGGTTCGGCAACGCGAATCTTTGACGAGAGAGTTTGACGAGATAGTTTGAACTTTGTGGTCGGATTCAATCGTTCAGGGTTAAAAAAGTCAGGCTTGAAAAAGCAGAAAAAGTAACATGGTCGATTTTTGCCAAGATTTTCTAGAAAACCCGCCTAAGAAAATTGCCACTTTAGCAGACATTCTGCGCTATCGAGCTGTAAACGAACCAGAAAAACTGGCGTTTACCTTCTTGCAGGACGGGGAAACACCAGGCGAGAACCTGACTTATCGAGAGTTGGATCGGCGCAGTAGAGCGATCGCATCCCAGCTGCAAGGGATGGGTTTAAGTGGCGAACGTGCCTTATTGCTTTATCCACCGGGTTTGGATTATCTTGCGGCATTTTTCGGTTGTTTGTATGCAGGCGCGATCGCCGTTCCCGCGTATCCGCCTCGCAACCAACGCAACACGCCCAGAATTCAAGCAATTTTGCAAGATGCACAGGCGAAAATCGCGCTCACCACAACAGCGATTTTTGCGAAAGTGCGATCGCTTCTCGCTCAAAAAACTGACTCAGATGCTTTAAATTGGCTCACCACAGACAACATTGCCAACGGCATCGAAGCTAATTGGGAACCGCCAAGCATTCATCAAGACACATTAGCTTTTCTGCAATACACCTCCGGTTCTACAGGGATACCGAAAGGAGTCATGCTCAGTCATGGCAATCTACTGCACAATGCCGCCATGACTTACCGACTCATGGAACATTCGCCCAGTAGCAAATTTGTCTCCTGGCTGCCGATCTATCATGACATGGGACTTATCGGCGGCGTACTGCAACCCTTATATGGCGGGTTCCCTTGCTACTTAATGTCCCCCGCGTCTTTTCTGTTGAGTCCGTATCGCTGGCTGAAAGCGATTTCTGACTACCAAGGGACTACCAGCGGTGGCCCGAATTTCGCTTATGAACTGTGCGTTCAGAAAATTACACCTGAGCAAAAAGAAACCCTTGATTTAAGCAGATGGAGTGTCGCTTTTAACGGTGCAGAACCCATCCGCCAAGATACTTTAGAGCGGTTTGCAGATGCCTTTGCTTCCTGCGGCTTTTTAAAAACCGCTTTTTATCCCTGTTACGGGATGGCGGAGGCAACCCTAATCGTTTCTGGTGGTATCAAGGCAGCGGTTCCGGTCGCGAAAACTGTTCAAAAAACGGCATTAGAACGCAACCAAGTCATTGATGCTGATGACGACGACAATTCCCAGCCTCTGGTCGGTTGCGGGAACACCTTACCAGAACAGGAGATTGTTATTGCTAATCCTGAAACTTTAACCCGATGTGCGCCAGATGAAATTGGTGAAATTTGGGTTTCAGGCCCTAGTGTAGGTCACGGTTATTGGAATCGACCAGAGGAAACGGCGCAAACCTTCCGCGCCTACCTCGCAGATACGGACGGAAAGCCTTTTTTAAGAACAGGCGACTTGGGCTTTTTGCACAATGGGGAACTGTTCATCACAGGTCGAGCCAAAGATTTAATTATCATCCGGGGTCGCAACCTTTATCCCCAAGACATTGAACGAACGGCAGAATGCAGCCATCCAGGATTACGTTCAGGCAGTGGTGCAGCTTTTGCGGTAGAAGTCGGCAATGAAGAACGGCTTGTCGTAGTGCAAGAGGTAGAATTTCGCTCGAAACCGAATGTTGAGGAAGTCACCGCCGCCATTCGTCAGGCAGTTGCAGAAGAACATGAGATACAAGTTTATGCGGTAGTTCTGATTAAAGGTGGCAGCATTCCCAAGACTTCTAGCGGGAAGATTCAACGCCGCGCTACTCGTGCGGAGTATCTTGCAGGCGAATTGGATGTTATTGGTAGCAGTATTTTAGAGAATTCCTATCCTGTCGAAAATGAAGATGCTCTCACCCGCGAGGAGTTGCTGGCTGTTGAGTCGGAAGAGCGTCAGCAGCGATTAGAGGCTTATCTGCAAAGGCAAGTGGCGCGGGTGCTGGGTGTTGCGTCGTTTGAATTAGATTTTCGGAACGAACCGCAGAGTACGCAGAGAAAGCAGAGGAAGAATCATCGAGGAAATATTAGTATTGAGCAGCCTTTGAGCCGTTTTGGTCTCGACTCGTTGATGGTTTTCGAGTTGAAGAATCGGATCGAGGTTGATTTGGGGGTAGCTGTATCGATTGCGGATTTGTTCGAGGGAGTTAGCATTACCCAACTGGCAACGCAGATACTCGACCAACTTACTCAGGCGGTTCCGTCTGCATCGATACCTTTGTGCAGAGTTGAGAAAACTACTGACGAGTATCCGCTTTCTTTTTCTCAAGCTAGATTGTGGTTTGTCAATCAACTGCAACCGGGAACTCCGGCTTATAACATTCCCATCGCGGTTCGCCTGACAGGACGGTTGGATGTGCCAGTGCTGGTTCGCAGTATTCACGAAATTATCCGGCGACACGAAATCTTGCGGACAAGCTTTGCCCTAGTGGAGGGCGAACCCGTGCAAGCGATTTCTGGGGAAAGCTGCGTCACCTTAAATTTACCAGAGGTGGATCTGCGGCAATTGCCCGATGCTGAGAGACAAGCGCAAGCGCAACAATTTGCGATCGCAGAGGCTCAAACGCCCTTCGACTTGGCACAACCCCCGTTATTCCGGGCAAAACTGCTGCATCTAACCGCAGAAGAGTCGATGCTGCTGCTCACACTGCACCACATTGTTGCCGATGGTTGGTCGGTTAAAGTTTTAGTCCGAGAATTGACAGCACTTTACGAAGCTTTCTCGACCGGAAAGCCTTCGCCACTCGCTGAACTTCCCATCCAATATGTTGATTATGTCGATTGGCAACGACGGTGGTTCTCCGGTGAGAGGCTAGAAATTCATCTGAATTATTGGAAGCAGCAGTTAGGGGGAGAACTTCCCGTATTAGAGTTGCCGACTGACCGAGCGCGATCGCCAATACAGACTTTTCGGGGGGCGCAGCAAACGTTAGTGCTGCCCAAAGCCTTGACTGAGGCAATCAAAATGCTAGGTCAGCAGGAGGGTGTCACCTTATTTATGACCTTGCTGGCGGCGTTTCAGACGTTGCTTTACCGTTATTCAGGACAGGAGGACATTTTAGTCGGTTCGCCGATTGCCAACCGCGATCGCGCTGAGCTGGAATCCTTAATTGGGTGCTTTGTCAATACTTTGGTGTTGCGTACCGATTTGGCAGGAAATCCCAGCTTTAAAGAATTGCTGGGACGGGTGCGAAAGGTGGCAATTGATGCTTACGTTCACCAAGATTTGCCTTTCGAGAAGCTGGTGGAATTACAGTCGAGTCGAGATCTGAGCTATAACCCGATATTTCAGGTAATGTTCGTCCTCCAGAATCCCGCATTTTCGACGGTTTCGTTACCAGAGTTAACTTTCAAAACTTCGGAAGTTGAGAGTGGAACCGCAAAGTTCGATTTATTCCTATCAATGATAGATACGGAACAGGGATTGAGCGGGACGCTGGAATACAACACCGATTTGTTCAACGCGGACACCATCACCCGAATGTTAGGGCATTTCCAAACCTTACTGGAAGGAATTGTTGCCGATCCAGAGCAGTGTTTATCAGATTTGCCGCTATTAACTGCATCTGAGCGTTATACTTTGCTGGTGGAATGGAATGACACTCAAGTTGATTACCCCCAACAGTGTATCCATCAATTATTTGAGCAGCAAGTAGAAAAGACACCAGATGCGATTGCATTAATCTTCAACAATGTAGAGACAGGATTCAGTGAGTCTCTAACTTACTGCGAGTTAAACAACCGAGCGAACCAGTTAGCGCACCACCTGCAACAGATGGGCGTGCAGCCAGATGTTTTGGTTGGCATCTGCATGGAGCGATCGCTGGAAATGGTAGTCGCTCTTTTAGGCATTTTAAAAGCAGGTGGCGCTTACGTACCTTTAGACCCCACGTATCCGAAAGATCGCTTAGCGTTCATGTTGGCAGATGCCCAAGTGTCACTGCTGCTAACTCAACAATATTTGGTTAATCAATTACCGCAACATCAAGCGATTATCTGTTTAGATCCCGAATGGGAAACGATTACCCAAGAGGGTACAGAAAATCCTATTTCATCTGCTACACCAGAGAACCTGGCTTATGTAATTTATACCTCTGGTTCCACAGGAAAGCCCAAGGGAGCGATGAATACCCACCTGGGGTTAAACAATCGCTTGCGGTGGATGCAAGACACTTACCAATTAACAACAACCGACCGAGTTTTGCAAAAAACTCCCTTCGGCTTTGATGTGTCAGTTTGGGAATTTTTCTTGCCTTTCTTAACGGGTGCTAGCCTCGTTTTAGCTAAACCAGGTGGTCATCAAGATAGCGGTTATTTAGTCCGACTGATTGCCAAGCAAAAAATCACGACATTGCACTTCGTTCCCTCAATGCTGCAAGTATTTTTAGAGGAGTTGGGGGTAGTAAAATGTAACAGCCTTAAGCGGGTATTTTGTAGCGGTGAAGCTCTGCCTTTTGATTTACAAAAGCGCTTTTTTATCCGTCTAGGCGCAGTAGAATTACATAATCTTTACGGGCCGACAGAAGCGGCAATTGATGTTACTTTTTGGGATTGCCAGCGTAACAGCCAACGGCGAATTGTTCCCATCGGTCGTCCGATTGCCAATACACAGATATATCTCTTAGATTCGCATTTACAACCTGTCCCGATTGGCGTTCCGGGCGAGTTACACATTGGCGGTTTTGGTTTGGCTAGAGGTTATCTGAATCGACCAGAGTTAACCCAAGAGAAGTTTATTCAGAATCCTTTTAAAGACCTAACCCCCCAGCCCCCTTCCCTACAAGGGCAGGGGGAGAATTGCTCCCCTCCCCTGCTAGGGGAGGGGTTGGGGGAGAGCCGCCTTTACAAAACCGGAGATTTAGCCCGCTATTTGCCAGATGGAAATATTGAGTTTCTGGGGAGAATTGACCACCAAGTAAAAATTCGGGGTTTCCGTATCGAATTGGGAGAAATTGAGGCGGTGTTGTTACAACATCCCCAGGTGCGAGAAACGGTGGTGCTTGCCAGAGAAGATATGCCCAACGACCGCCGCTTAGTCGCTTATGTAGTTCCGAATCACGATGCTGAACTTTCGATTAATGAATTGCGCGATCGCTTAAAACAAACGCTTCCTGAATACATGGTGCCTTCGGCTTTTGTATTTCTAGATACTCTACCGCTGACACCCAATGGAAAAGTCAATCGTCGCGCCTTACCTGTTCCAGAAAATCAGCGTTTAGAGTTAGCCGTTTATCAACCTCCTCAATCGGAGATTGAAAAAACAATTGCGACTGTTTGGCAAATGGTACTGAACTTAGAGAAAGTCGGGATTCACGATAATTTCTTTGATATCGGGGGACATTCATTACTGATGCTTCAGGTGAATCACAAACTGCGGACAGTTTTTAACCAAGAGATATCAGTCGTTACTTTATTTCAAAACCCAACCATTTATTCGCTGGCGCAATATTTAAGCCAACAAAAGCCTTCTTTTGAAGAGATGCGCGATCGCGAAGTTGGACGCGATAGTGTCCTGCGCGCTCGAAAGCAAATAGAGGCTATCAATCGCCAAAAAGAACTATTGAGCAAGCAAGGTAGAAAGATTCATGGATAGCGCTACAAATTACGATTCTCTGGAAGGCATCGCCATTATCGGCATGAGCGGACGCTTTCCCGGTGCGAAGAATGTCGAAGAATTTTGGCAAAATTTACGCGATGGAGTCGAATCAATTTCGGTCTTCACCAATGAAGAATTAATAGATGCTGGAATCGCTCCAGGTTTATTCGATAATCCCAATCATGTAAAAGCTGGTGCCGTATTAGAAGATGTTGAGTTTTTTGATGCTTCTTTCTTTGGTTTTAACCCCAAAGAAGCGGAAATGACCGACCCGCAACACCGGATATTTTTAGAGTGTGCTTGGGAAGCGCTGGAAAATGCTGGTTACGACACCCAAAGATGTGAAAGTCGCATTGGCGTTTATGCGGGGGCTAGCTTAAATAACTATTTATCCTTTGATTTAAATGGCGACCAAATCGGGTCAGCCAATAGTTTCCAAAAGTTAATAGGCAACGATAAAGGTTTTCTCACGACTCGCGTTTCTTACAAATTAAATCTTAAAGGGCCAAGCCTGACTGTTCAAACAGCTTGTTCCACTTCATTAGTGGCGACAACTCTGGCTTACCAAAGTTTATTAAATTACCAATGCGATATGGCATTGGCAGGTGGAGTTTCGATTCGGGTGCCGCAAAAAACAGGTTATTTATATCAAGAAGGGGGAATTTTATCTCCGGATGGTCATTGCCGCGCCTTTGATGCTGATGCACAGGGAACCATTATTGGGAATGGTGTGGGAGTGGTCGTTTTAAAAAGATTGGAGGATGCGATCGCAGATGGCGATCGCATTCAGGCGGTAATCAAAGGTTCCGCCATCAATAACGATGGTTCTGAGAAAGTCGGGTATACAGCACCCAGCGTCAACGGACAAGCAGACGCGATCGCAGAAGCACTCGTCCTCGCTGGAGTCGATCCGGAAACCATCACCTATATCGAAACTCACGGAACGGGAACCGTCTTAGGCGATCCGATTGAAATTACCGCACTGTCTAACGTTTTTCGTGCCAATACCGAGAAAAAAGGCTTTTGTGCCATCGGTTCCGTCAAAACCAATATCGGTCATCTGGATGCAGCAGCAGGAGTCACGGGACTCATTAAGACGGTTTTAGCGCTGAAACACAAGTTAATTCCACCCAGCCTAAATTTTCAACAGCCAAATCCTGAGATTGATTTTGCCAATAGTCCCTTTTACGTCAATACCCAGCTGAGGGAATGGAAGGCTTCAACCCCGCGCCGTGCCGGAGTCAGTTCTTTGGGGATTGGTGGCACCAACGCTCATGTGGTTCTCGAAGAAGCGCCAACGGTAAAAGCATCGGGTTCTTCGCGTCCCTGGCAATTAGTGGTGCTTTCCGCCAAAACGGAATCGGCACTGGAGACGGCTACGGCAAATTTGGCATCTCATCTCAAGCAGCACCCCGCTCTCAATTTGGCGGATGTTGCTTACACCCTGCAAGCGGGTCGTCGGGCTTTTGAACATCGCCGGATCTTGGTTTGCCAGACGGTTGAGGAGTTAGTAAACCAATTGGAAACCCCCCATCCTCAAAGTGTTTTAACTCACTTCCAAGAGCCTACTGAACGCTCTATCGCCTTCATGTTTCCCGGACAGGGAGCGCAGTATGTGGATATGGGGCGGGAATTGTACCAAACTGAGCCGATATTTAGCGAACAAGTAGACCGTTGCGCTGCCTTTCTTCAACCTCATATCGGGATGGATTTGCGATCGCTACTTTATCCCAACCAGCCTAATCCGGAAGCAGCCGCAGAAAAACTCAAACAAACTTGCTTTGCTCAACCTGCATTATTTGCGATTGAGTATGCCTTAGCTCAATTGTGGATGTCGTGGGGCATTTCTCCCCAAGCGATGCTGGGTCACAGCATTGGCGAATATGTAGCGGCTTGCCTTGCAGGTGTCATGTCTGTTGAAGACGCTTTAGCTTTGGTGGCGATTCGTGGGCGACTGATGCAGCAATGCCCAGCCGGAGCGATGCTTGCCGTTTCCTTGCCAGAAGCAGAGGTGAAAAGCCTACTGAATGAGAAGTTATCTTTAGCCGCCAGTAACGCACCTTCCTTGTGCGTCGTTTCGGGAACCCTTGACGCTGTAGATGCAATTGAAGCGCAACTCACGGCTAAAGGGGTCGAGTGTCGGCGTTTGCATACTTCTCATGCCTTTCATTCCCAGATGATGGATTCTATATTGGAGCCATTCATTGAGGAAGTGAAAAAAGTTCAGCTGAATCCTCCTCAGATTCCCTTTATCTCAAACGTTACGGGAACTTGGATTACAGCAGCAGAAGCCACAAATCCCGGTTATTGGGCAACGCATCTACGGCAGACAGTACGTTTTTCTGAGGGAATTTCTACATTACTGCAACAGCCAAATCGCATCCTCTTAGAAGTTGGTGCGGGGCGTAATTTATGTACCTTTGCTAAACAGCATTCTCATGAAGCCATTGGGCAAGTAGTATTGCCTTCGTTACGCCATCCCCAAGAGCAAAACTCAGATATCGCCTTTTTACTCAATATATTAGGGCGGCTTTGGCTAGCAGGCGTTTCGGTGGATTGGTCTGGTTTTTATGCTGGCGAACAACGTCACCGCGTGCCTTTACCGACTTACCCGTTTGAACGTCAGCGTTACTGGATTGAACCCCAAACGCAAGCCCCAGCAACCAGTCCAGGTGAAAGCAAACTAGGGAAATCGAAGATTACTGACTGGTTTTATGTTCCTTCTTGGAAGAAAATCCCCCTGGTCAAAACGGGAGAGATTTCATCTGCTTGCTACCTGGTTTTTGTTGATGAGTGTGGGATCGGTTCTCAAATCGTCCAACGATTGCAACAAGCTGGACAAGATGCGATTTCTGTCCGGGTTGGAGAGCAATTTAAGCAACTTAATAGCAACGCTTACACGATTAATCCAGCTTGCCAGGATGATTATCACGCCTTGATTCAAGCCGTGCGGGAACAAGGGAAAACCCCGAATGCGATCGCGCATCTCTGGAGTATCACCCAATCACCGCCTCAGTCCTTGGAAACTAGCCAAAATCTCGGTTTCTACAGTTTGATTTATTTAGCGCCAGCGCTAGGACAACAACCTGTTAGCAATTCCATTCAACTTCTAGTTGCCAGTAACAATCTTCATGACATTATTGGCGACGAGCTATTGTGTCCTGAAAAAGCAACCATCATCGGTTCATGCAAAGTCATTCCTCAAGAGTATCCTCACATCAGTTGTCGTCAAGTGGATGTGGCAATCTCGGAATCAGGAACGAACAACTTAGTCGAGCAACTGATAGCAGAATTAGGGGCAGATTCAAAAGACTCCATGATTGCCTACCGTGGCAATCATCGCTGGGTTCAGACATTTGAGCCAGTCCCGCTAGAAAAAGCCAGCCAAACCCGGTTACGACAAGGGGGAGTATATCTCATTACAGGTGGCATGGGAGGGATGGGCTTAGTCTTCGCCGAATACCTCGCCAAGACAGTACAAGCCAAGTTAATTCTAATCGGACGTTCTGCACTGCCTGCAAAAGAGCAGTGGCAGCAATGGCTAGCAACCCATGATGCGCTCGATCCTATCAGCCGTAAGATTCAGAAATTGCAGGAATTAGAAGTATTAGGTGCTGATGTCCTGGTAGTTGCTGCCGATGTTGCGAATGATGAACAAATGCAGAATGCGATCGCGCAATCCCTAGAACGTTTTGGTGAGATTCACGGGGTTATCCACGCCGCCGGAGTTGCGGGTGGTGGCATGATTCAACTCAAAACACCAGAAGTTGTTGAAAGCGTTTTTGCTCCGAAAGTGATGGGAACTTTGGTGCTAAATGATGTCCTCAAGGATGTTAATTTAGACTTCGTGGTTCTCTGCTCATCTCTTAGCTCAATCCAAGGCGGATTTGGACAGGTAGACTATAGTGCTGCTAATGCCTTTTTGGATGCCTTTGCTCACCGCAATCATTTTAATGCTCGCACAATCTCAATTAACTGGGATGCGTGGCAAGAAGTCGGCATGGCGGTCAATACTGCCGTTCCTGAAAAGTTCAAAAAGTGGCGTGAAGAAAGTCTAAAAAGTGGGATTTTACCCGCAGAAGCTGTGGATGCCTTGAGCCGAATTTTGGAGAATTCACTTTCTCAAGTGGTCATTTCAACGCAAGATTTATCCGATGTCATTGAGCAAGGTTCTAACTTTTCTTTATCAAGTTATGACGCTCAAACATCAGATGAGTCTAGTCAATTATCGGCAACTAGACATCCCCGATCTCTCCAAGCAAATGCCTATGTTGCTCCTCGCAATGAGATTGAACAAGGGATTGCGAATATCTGGCAAGAACTCATCGGAATTGAAAAAATAGGAGTTTACGATAACTTCTTTGAGTTAGGCGGACACTCTTTACTGGCTGTACAAACGATTTCCCGGCTGCGTGAAGCCTTCCAAGTGGAATTACCGCTGCGTACTCTGCTTTTTGAAGCTTCTACAGTCGCTGAACTCGCTATTGAAATTGCTGAAAAACAGCCTAAACCCGAACAAATTGCCGAGATTGAGCAGATGTTAGCGGAGGTAGAAAATCTCTCCTTGGATGAAATACAAGCGCTGGTTGCTAAAGAATCACAAGCAAGCTTTCGTTAGTAAGCAGAAAAATTAGAGTAGTCATATCTAATTTGCGAACATTATCTCTGTTAACGAACCGCCAAGACGCAAAGAGCGCCAAGGAAGAGAGGAAGAGAAATGGAAAATCTTAAAAATTGTTTATGGTGCTATATAGCAATCCTATTTGATTCGCGAACTCATCTTCTCTTTCCTCTGCGCCCTCGGCGTCCTCTGCGGTTCGTTAAAAAAATCTCACGAATCAAATGGAAATGCTATATACTCTCACTTCTTTTTCAAGCACTAAGTTTTTATAGGTGATTAATTATGAATAATATTTCTCAAAGAATTGCTGCTTTATCTCCGGAACAACGGGCGCTACTAGAACTACGACTTAAACAAAAGGGTTTGAGTCCTGTTAAAACTCAAGGAATTTCTCAACGTAAAGATTCCAGCTCGTTGCCTTTATCTTTTCATCAACAACGGCTGTGGGTTCTTCATCAGCTAGAGCCAGATAGCCCTATTTACAATGTTCCCATTGCTATACGATTGACCGGATTTTTGAATGTAAAAGCACTAGAAAAAAGCCTAAGTCAAATTCGGCAGCGTCACGAAGTTCTGCAAACCCGTTTTATAGCGATGGGGGGGCAAGCCGTGCAGGGAAAGCTTTCAGATTTGGCGTTAAATCTGCCCGTAATTGATTTGCGGGATTTGCCTGAAAACGAACGGCAGCAGTTATTAGAAGATGTGAAAAAGGAGGAAGCGCAACGACCTTTTGACCTATCACAAGAACCACTGCTGCGAGTGAAGCTGTTGCAGCTGAGTGAGACAGAACACCTGATGCTATTCACGATGCACCACATTGTTTCTGATGGTTGGTCTCGCGGTGTGATTATTCAAGAATTGGCAGAATTATATGAAGCTTTTTGTCAAGGCAAGCCCTCACCTTTGCCTGAGCTTCCGATTCAGTATGCCGACTTTGCTGCATGGCAACGACAGCAGCTTGTGGGAGAAGTTCTAGAAACTCAGCTTAACTACTGGAAGCAGCAATTAACGGGTGCTTCCCCAATTCTGGAACTCCCTACAGATAGACCGCGACCAACTGTTAATACTTTTAGGGGCGCTAGACAATTTTTTACCATTTCTCCACCGCTTGCCTTATCGCTGAGAACGTTAAGTCAGCAGTCAGAAAGCACGCTATTTATGACGCTATTAGCGGCTTTTAACACGCAACTTTACCGCTATACGGGGCAGCAAGATATCTCGATTGGCACTCCCATGACCAATCGCACCCAAAAGGAAATCGAGCCTCTGATTGGGTTCTTTGTCAACACGCTGGTTTTACGCACACTGCTGTCTGAAAACATGAGTTTTCGAGAATTGCTGGCGAGGGTGCGCGAAGTGGCGCTACAAGCCTATGCTCACCAGGATCTGCCCTTTGAAAAGCTGGTAGAGGAACTACAGCCAAGCCGCGATCGCAGTTATACACCCCTGTTCCAGGTGATGTTTGCCCTCCACACTGCCCCCAAAACAGTGTTGCAGTTACCAGGTCTGAGTTTGAGTCTTATGGAGGTGGAAACTGGCACCGCCAAGTTTGATTTGACGCTAGAGATAACGGATACCGAACAAGGACTAACAGGGTCATTAGAGTACAACACTGACTTGTTTGATGAAGCCACAATTACTCGGATGCTGGGGCATTTTCAAACGCTGCTGGAAGGTATTGTGGCGAATCCCGATTGCCGTTTGTCGGACTTGCCGTTATTGACGGAGGCGGAAAAATATCAGTTGTTGGTGGAGTGGAATCAGACTCAGACTGATTACCCCGCTGATAGCTGCTTTCATCAGTTATTTGAACAGCAGGTCGAGAAAACACCGGATGCGATCGCGCTAACCGCACGCTCCGCGAACGCCCTCGCATTTGAAGAGCAACATCTCACCTACAAACAATTAAATGAACGTGCGAACCAACTGGCGAATTATCTGCAAAAACAGGGGATAACAACGGAATCTCTGGTTGGCATCTGTGTAGAACGCTCTTTGGAGATGATGGTCGGACTCATCGGCATTCTCAAGGCAGGGGGAGCTTATGTGCCGTTAGACCCCTCCTATCCCCAAGAGCGCCTATCTTTCATGCTGTCTGACGCTCAGATGCCCGTGTTGTTAACTCAACAGCATTTGGTCGAAAAGCTACCTCACCACACCGCTAAAGTTATTTGTTTAGATGCAGAGTGGGATTGCATTGCTCAAGAAAGTATAGCCAGTCCAGCCAGAGAAGTTAACGCCGATAACCTCGCTTACGTCATCTATACTTCCGGTTCCACAGGTAAGCCAAAAGGAACCTTGATTCCCCATCGAGGACTGGTTAATTACTTAAGTTGGTGTTCGCAAGCTTACGCCGTCGAAGCTGGGAAAGGCACTCCAGTTCACTCTTCCCTGAGCTTCGATATGACGATTACCGGGTTATTTTCACCTTTATTAGTGGGGAATCGGGTAATCTTGCTGTCTGAAGTGCAGGGTATCGAAGCTTTGAGTATGGCGCTACGGCAGGGTAGTGACTTTAGTTTAGTTAAAATTACCCCGGCTCAGTTAGATTTGCTGCGTCATCAGTTAACACCAGAAGAAGCGGCGAGTCAAACTAAAGCCTTTATCATTGGCGGCGAAAATCTTTTAGCTCAAAGCCTTGAATTTTGGCAAAAATTTGCTCCGGATACTGTATTGGTAAATGAATATGGGCCTACAGAAACTGTTGTGGGATGCTGCATTTATCAAGTTCCTTTAGGCAAGTATCAATCTGGATCGATTCCGATTGGTCGTCCGATTGCGAATACGCAACTTTATATTTTGGATAAGAATCTGCAACCTGTCCCGATTGGCGTAATTGGTGAGCTACATATCGGCGGTGCAGGAGTGGCGCGAGGGTATTTAAATCGTCCAGAACTGACAGCAGAGAAGTTTATTCCGAATCCGTTTAAAGACCTAACCCCCCAACCCCCTTCCCTGCGAGGGAAGGGGGAGTCCGGCTCTCCTCTCCTAGCAGGAGAGGGGCTGGGGGAGAGGTCGCGCCTTTATAAAACGGGGGATTTGGCGCGTTACCGAACTGATGGCACGATTGAGTATCTGGGAAGATGCGATCGCCAAATCAAGCTCAGAGGCTTTCGGATTGAACTGGAAGAAATCGAGTCGGTGTTAGCACAGCACCCCCAAATTCGAGACGTGGTGGTGCTA
Organism: Trichocoleus sp. ST-U2; assembly: GCF_039961875.1. Taxonomy (NCBI): domain Bacteria; kingdom Bacillati; phylum Cyanobacteriota; class Cyanophyceae; order Leptolyngbyales; family Trichocoleusaceae; genus Trichocoleus; species Trichocoleus sp. ST-U2. The sequence goes on from NZ_JAMPJY010000010.1 coordinate 48,315, forward strand.
ATTCGGGAAGATGAATCGGGACCTAAATTGGTGGCTTATGTTGTTCCTAAATCAGCAGCAGTCCCCACAGTTAGCGAATTGCGCTCTTACTTACAACAGAAACTGCCAGAGTATTCGATCCCATCTGCCTTTGTGACTTTGGAGTCTTTACCGCTCACTCCCAACGGCAAGGTAGATCGTCAAGGATTGCCATCTCCGGGGGTAGCCAGACCCAACTTAGACGATGCGTTTGTGGCACCTAGAACGCCCGCAGAGCAGGTGTTAGCGGAAGTTTGGCGCGAAGTTCTCAACCTGGAGCAAGTTGGCATCCACGACAACTTCTTTGCTTTGGGTGGAGATTCAATTCGGAGTATACAAGTGCGATCGCTTGTGCAAAATCGCGGCTTAAACTTCTCTCTCCAACAACTCTTCCAATATCAGACAATTTCTGAACTCGCACCACATCTAGAAGCGAATGAAATTGAAAAGACTGCTTCCGTTGCACCTTTTAGCCTCATTTCGGAAGCAGATCGTCAAAAATTACCCAATGAAATAGAGGACGCCTATCCCCTCACCAAATTGCAAGCGGGGATGCTCTTCCATAGCGAATACAGCCCAGAAACAGCAGTTTATCACGACATTGCGAGCTTCCAGGTACAAGCAACTTTTGACCTCGAAGCACTGCAAACAGCGATTCACCATTTAATCAGTCGTCATGCAGTGTTACGCACCAGCTTCGATTTAACTAGCTTCAAGGAACCCCTGCAACTCATTCATCACACAGTTAAAATTCCTCTGCAAGTAGAAGATTGGCGTCATCTTTGTGACACCAAACAAGCAGAAGCACTCACGAATTGGTTGGAAATTGAAAAAAGCCGAAACTTTGATTGGACTTGTCCCCCGCTTCTGAAATTCCAGGTACATCGCCGTAGTGAGTCAACATTTCAACTCACTCTCAGCTTCCACCATGCTATTCTCGATGGCTGGAGTGTCGCTTCTTTATTCTCCGAGTTGTTTCAACAGTATTCTGCCTTGCTGAAAGGCGAAAAAGCTCTGGCAACGCCATCACCTGTTAGTAACTTCCGAGATTTTGTATCTTTAGAACGTCAAGCGATCGCTTCCGAAGAATGTCGCCGCTTTTGGAGCGAAAAGTTAAAAGACAGTACCGTTACCAAACTGCCTCGCTGGTTTCCTAGCGCTGAAGAAACGCCTCAAAAGAAACCTTGCGTGCAGGAAATTTTCCTTTCTTCTGAAAGTTCCGCAAATTTAAAGCAACTCGCTAAATTTGCAGGCGTTCCCCTAAAAATTGTTCTACTTGCAGCACATCTAAGAGTATTAAGTTTATTGAGCGGTCAATCAGCAGTTTTAAGTGGCTTAGTCTCCAATGGCAGACTAGAAAAAAAAGATGGTGAAAAGGTTCTAGGACTGTTCTTGAACACACTACCATTTTGCCAAGAATTGCCAGGAGGAACCTGGATAGACTTGGTAAAAGAAACTTTTGCCTCTGAGCAGGAATTGCTACCTTTCCGACGCTATCCCCTGCCAGAGTTGCAGAAAGAGCTAAGTAGAGAATCGCTTTTTGAAACAGCTTTTAACTTTACGCATTTTCATGTTTATGAAAGCGTTTTAGGGTTGGAAAACATTGAGATATTAGACGCAGCGTTCTTTGAAGAGACAAATTTTGCTTTAATTGCTAATTTTGTCTTGAATCCGATAAGCGATCGCGTTCAAGTCAAGCTGGAATATCAAGCCTCATTTTCTCAAGAAGAAAGAGAGGCGATTAGGGGATATTACGCTAAGACTCTTGAAGTCATGGCAAGCCAACCTTCGGCACGTTATGAGTTATCCACTCTGCTTTCTGAGCAAGAACAGCATCAGTTACTCGTAGAATGGAATAATACTCAGGTTGATTACCCGAAAGATGCGTGTCTTCAGCAACTGATTGAAGCTCAGGTAGAGAAGACACCAGAAAATATTGCTGTTGTCTTTGAAGGTAAACAATTAACTTATCAGGAGTTAGATCAACAAGCTAACCAAGTAGCGCATCACTTGCAAAAACTAGGGGTAAAACCAGAAGTTTTGGTTGGCATTTGTATGGAACGCTCCCTAGAAATGGTGGTGGGATTACTTGGCATTCTGAAAGCGGGTGGAGCTTATGTTCCTCTTGCGCCAGCCTATCCCCAAGAGCGCCTAGCTTTCATGCTGTCAGATTCTCAAGTAACCGTGCTGTTAACTCAACAGCATTTAGTTGAAAATATTCCCAAACACAATGCTCAAGTTTTATGCCTTGATGCCGATTGGGAAAGTATTGCCCAAGAGAGCTTAGAAAATCCTTCTAGCAGGGTGACGGCAGAAAATTTAGCTTACGTTATTTATACCTCTGGTTCCACAGGAACTCCTAAAGGGGCAATGAATACCCATCGGGGTATCTGCAATCGCTTATTGTGGATGCAAGATACTTATCAACTAACACAAACTGACCGAGTTTTACAGAAAACTCCCTTCAGCTTTGATGTTTCTGTATGGGAATTCTTTTGGCCTTTGATAACGGGTTCTCGTCTGGTTGTCGCTAAACCAGGAGGACATCAAGATAGCGCTTATTTAGTGGAGCTGATTGCTGTTGAGCAAATCACTACCATTCATTTTGTGCCACCAATGCTTCAGGTTTTCCTAGAAGAGTTGGAAGTGCAAAAATGTCAATGTCTCAAACGAGTGATTTGCAGTGGTGAGGCTTTATCCTACGAACTTCAGCAACGCTTCTTTGCGCGATTGGACGCCCAATTACACAATCTTTATGGTCCAACGGAAGCGGCAATTGATGTTACTTATTGGACTTGTCAACGGGAAAGCGAATTACCTATCGTTCCGATTGGTCGTGCGATCGCGAATACTCAACTTTATATCCTCGATCGGCACCTGCAACCTGTCCCCGTTGGTGTACCTGGGGAACTCCACATCGGCGGCGTTGGCTTAGCGCGAGGCTATCTCAATCGTCCTGATTTGACAGCAGAGAAGTTTATTCTTAATCCGTTTAAAACCCTAACCCCCCAGTTCCCTTCCTTAGCAGGGGATGGATTGGGGGAGAGTCGCCTATACAAAACTGGAGATTTAGCGCGTTATCTACCTGATGGCAACATTGAGTTTCTCGGCAGAATTGACAATCAGGTAAAACTGCGGGGTTTCCGCATCGAATTGGGAGAAATTGAAGCAGCGCTAATGCAGCACCCAGCCATCCGAGAAACGGTAGTTTTGCTGCGGGAAGATAACCCTGGTGACAAGCATTTAGTCGCTTACATTGTGCCAAAAGAACAAGCACCCAGTATTCACGATCTACGCGACTTCTTGAAGCAGAAACTGCCGAGTTATATGGTGCCATCTGCTTTCATGTTTTTAGAGGCTTTACCTCTAACTGCAAATGGCAAAATCGAGCGTCGAGCATTACCTGCACCGGAAAATCTATCTTCTTCGGCAGTTGTGTATATTGCTCCCCGGAATCCGGTTGAAGAAAAGCTAGCGCAACTTTGGGTTGAAGTTCTCGACCTTGAGCGGGTAGGCATTCACGACAACTTCTTTGAGTTAGGCGGTAACTCTTTAGTCGCAACTCAACTGATTTCTAAGGTGCGTCGCACATTTCAAGTAGAAATTCCTTTGCGAAATCTATTTGAGTTGCCAACAATTGCTGGACTTGCTGAAAGCATTTCACAAACCAAAGAGAGTAACGCTGATGCTCAAGAAACGGCGATTCAGCCAATTTCCAGAACGGCTCGACGCGGTTCCCATAATCAATCAAAAAAGGGAGAGTAAACGATGACATTGCATTCTTCCTGGGACGCTACAACAGACATTCAAGAAACAGACATTCAAGAAGACGATATTTTCGTTCTTCCGACTTCTTTTGCACAAGCAAGATTGTGGTTTCTGGATCAATTTGAACCAGGCAGTCCTTTCTACAACATTCCTGCCGCTGTCCGCCTTACAGGGAAGCTGAACATTGCTGCTTTAGAGCAAAGTCTCAAGGAAATGGTGCAACGCCATGAAGCTTTGCGGACGACGTTTGCGGTTGAAGATGGTCAGCCAGTGCAAGTTATCCGAGCCAGCTTAACTCTAAACTTGCCGATTGTAGATTTAACAGCGCTACCAATAACTGAGAGAGAAGCTGAGATTTATGCAAGAGCAAATGCAGAGATTCAACAACCTTTTGATTTAACTAAAGTTCCTCTGTGGCGAGTCACGCTGCTACGACTAGATGAAGCAGATCATGTGCTGCTACTGACCATGCACCATATCATCTCCGATGGTTGGTCTTTGGGGGTATTTCTGCAAGAAATGGCAGCACTTTACGAAGCCTTTTCTAATAGAAACCCCTCACCGCTTCCGGAACTTCCAATTCAGTATGCAGACTTTGCTGTTTGGCAGCGTGACTGGCTTCAGGGGAAAGTTTTGGAAACTCAGCTCAATTACTGGAAACAACAATTGAGTGGTTCTTTGCCAGTGCTACAACTGCCAAGCGATCGCCCTCGACCTGCTATTCAGTCTTACACAGGGAAAAAGCAATTTTTTGTCCTATCCAAAACCTTGACAGCAGCGCTTAAATCTCTAAGTCAGCAAACGGGTGTGACTTTGTTTATGACAATGCTGGCGGCATTCAAGACGCTAGCACACCGTTACACAAACCAAGATGACCTGATTGTGGGGAGCGCGATCGCAAATCGCAACCGAGCAGAAGTTGAGGGACTCATCGGGTTGTTTGTCAATACCTTGGTGCTGCGAACCGATCTCAGTGGCAATCCCACTTTCCGAGAGTTACTCAATCGCGTTCAGAAAATAGCCTTAGGTGCTTATGCTCACCAGGATTTGCCGTTTGAAAAGCTTGTAGAAGAACTGCAACCAGAGCGGGATTTGAGCCAAAATCCCCTATTTCAAGTGTGGTTTGCTCTTAACAACGCTCCTATGCCAGCGATGCAGCTAGCGTCGGGACTAACTCTAACTGCTTTGGAAGTGGACAGCGGGACGGCACAGTTCGATTTGAGCCTGGATATGGTCGAACGAGGAGAAGAACTGATTGGCTCGTTTGAGTACAATACCGATTTGTTCGACGCAACCACGATTACTCGCATGGTGGGGCATTTTCAAACCTTGCTGGAAGGTATTGTTGCTGATTGCGATCTCCACCTATCACATTTGCTATTACTGACAGAAACCGAACAGCATCAGTTGCTAGTTGGTTGGAATGACACCCAAGCGAATTACCCTCAAAATCACTGTATTCATCAGTTATTTGAAGCGCAGGTAGAGAAGACCCCAGATGCAGTTGCCGTTGTATTTGAGAATCAACAACTAACTTATACAGAACTCAATGCCAAGGCGAATCAACTAGCGCATCACTTGCAAAAGCTAGGGGTAAAACCAGAAGTTTTGGTAGGCATCTGTGTAGAACGCTCCCTAGAGATGATTGTCGGAATTTTAGGCATTCTCAAAGCGGGTGGGGCTTATGTACCGCTAGACCCTGCCTATCCTTCAGAGCGCTTGACTTTCATGTTGTCAGATACCCAAGTGCCTGTGTTGCTAACTCAACATCTGCTGTTAAAGAGTCTGCCTCAACACAAAGCAAAAGTTGTGTGTCTCGATGCAGACTGGGAGGTAATTTCACAAAATAGTACCAAGAATCCACTTACCAAAGTGACTGCCGAGAACCTGGCATATATCATCTATACCTCCGGTTCTACTGGCAAAGCGAAAGGAGTGATGATTCAGCATAGCAGCCTGGTTAGTATCTATCTAGCTTGGGAAGAAACTTATCAACTTCGCGCTGCACAAAGTTGTCACCTTCAGATGGCGAATTTCTCCTTCGATGTATTTACAGGAGACTTCGTTCGCGCCTTATGTTCTGGTGGAAAGTTAGTTTTGTGTCCCCGTGAATTCCTACTAGAGCCGCCAAAGCTTTATGAGTTGATGCTCCAGGAAAAAATTAACTGTGCGGAATTTGTTCCGGCTGTTTTGAGGAGCTTAGTTCAATATGTAGAGGAGAACAACAAACGTCTCGATTTTATGCGGCTGCTAGTTTGTGGTTCTGATAGTTGGTATGTACGAGAGTATGAAATAATCCGCCAATTTTGTGGAAGTCAGACGAGACTGATCAACTCTTTTGGCTTGACAGAAGCCACGATTGATAGTTCTTATTTTGAAGGAACGGCTCGTTTATCGAGTGAGCAGTTAGTACCAATTGGACGTCCCTTTACCAACACTCAGCTTTACATCTTAGACTCCCATTTACAGCCGCTACCTATCGGCGTTCCTGGCGAACTTTATGTTGGCGGTGCTGGCTTGGCGCGGGGTTATCTCAACCGTCCTGAGTTGACACAAGAGAAGTTTATTTTTAATCCGTTTGGAGTAATAACCTCACCCCCTAGCTCCCTCTCGGCAAGCAAAGAGGGGGGGCAAGAAATCTGTAATGAGCCAGAGTCCCGTCTCTATAAAACTGGAGATTTAGCGCGGTTTCTGCCTGATGGGAATATTGAGTTTATTGGCAGAATGGACTATCAAGTAAAAATTCGCGGCTACCGGATTGAGCTAGGAGAAATTGAGGGGGTGTTAAGTCAACATCCTGCGGTGCGTGAGGCTGTGGTTTTAGCTGGCGAGCATGAACCAGGAAACCAACGCTTGATTGCTTATATAGTGAGCAATATTAATAATGTTGAATTAGGACAAACGCACGGCTGTGCGTCCCTACAAGATTCAGAATTAATTAAAGAATTGCGTAGTTTTTTGAAGGAAAAGCTACCGCATTATATGGTGCCATCGGCTTTTGTGGTGTTGGAGGCTTTACCGCTAACACCTAATGGTAAATTAGATAGGCGATCGCTTCCAGTTCCAGATCCCACTCGTTCCCAAGTTGAAGCCGCTTACACCGCACCTCAAACCACAAGGGAAGAAGTTCTGGCGAGAGTTTGGTCGCAGGCTCTGGGAATTGATAAAATTGGCATTCACGATAACTTCTTTGAGTTAGGTGGAGATTCTATCCTGAGTCTTCAGATAATCTCTAAAGCCCGTGATGCCGGACTTCAGCTAAGTCCAAAACAAATTTTCCAATATCAGACGATTGCAGAGTTAGCGGCGGTAGCAGGTACAACGCAGACGACAATTGAAGCCGAACAAGGTATCGTAACTGGAACGGTATTTTTAACAACTATTCAACAATGGTTCTTTGAGCAAAATCTACTTGATGCTCACCACTGGAACCAGGCAGTTTTGCTAGAAACTAGGCAAAAATTGGATGTTACTTGGTTGGAGAAGTCGGTACAGGCATTACTGAGACATCACGATGCCCTTCGATTGCGCTTTGTTAAGGATGTATCCGGTTGGCAACAGTTTCACGCTGATGTTGATGAAGTAATACCATTTATCAAACTAGATTTGTCTAACCTGCCAGAAAGTCAGCAAAAACAAGCGATTGAAGATACGGCTAATGAACTTCAAGCTAGCTTAAATTTATCTGAAGGGTCGCTGATTCGAGTTGCTTTATTTGAGCTTGGCAACAATCAGCCGAACCATTTGCTGATTATCATTCATCACTTAGCGGTTGATGGTGTTTCCTGGCGAGTTCTACTAGAAGATTTACAGACAAGTTACGAACAAATCAGTCAAGGCAAATTCATTCAACTTTCAGCTAAAACAACTTCGTTTAAACAGTGGTCTGAAAAATTACGAGAGTATGCAAATTCAGCCGCATTAAAGCAAGAACTAAATTATTGGCTGACAGAATTGCAAAAACCGATTTCTTGCTTACCCATAGATGCTAACGGAATAGATGCTAACGGAATCAATACAATGGCTACGGCTCAAACTGTGTCCGTTAGCTTGAGCCAAGCAGAAACTCAATCTCTACTCCAAGAGGTTCCCAAGGTTTATAACACTCAAATAAATGATGTGTTACTCACCGCTTTGGGACAAGCTTTTTCGCAATGGATGGGAATGGATTCGGTTCTCGTGGATCTGGAAGGACACGGACGAGAAACGTTCTCAGAATCAATTGATTTATCACGCACTGTAGGCTGGTTTACTTCAGTCTTTCCCGTGCTGCTGAATGTGGGTAAAAATTGCAAACCCGGAGAAGCTTTAAAAGCAGTTAAAGAACAACTCCGCCGGATTCCCAATCGTGGCTTTGGCTATGGTGTGTTGCGCTACCTCAGCAGCGAAGAAGTCGCCTTGGCACTAAAAGCATTGCCTCAAGCGGAGGTAACTTTCAACTATCTTGGTCAATTCGACCAAAGTTTACCGTCATCCTCGCTATTTAAAATCGCCTCTGAATCTACTGGAAACCTTTACAGCCCAAGAGGAAGCCGAGCCTATCTATTAGAAATTAATGGATTAGTTGCAGTCGGTCAACTGCGCCTGGAATGGAGTTTTAGCGAATCGGTACATCGCCGGGAAACGGTGCAGCGACTAGCTGAGGGATATATAGAGGCGCTGCGATCGCTTATTGCCCACTGTCAATCTCCAGAAGCAGGCGGCTACACTCCCTCAGACTTTATCGCCGCTAAAGCTAGTACCAGCGACTTTGACAAGTTGCTCGCCCAAATTAGTCAATCTACCAAAGGCAGCCGCCATGAAAGTTGAAAATCTAGAAGACATTTACGAACTTTCACCGATGCAGCAGGGGTTGCTGTTTCATACGCTGTATGCCCCAAAATCGGCAATGTATTTCGAGCAGTATAGCTGGACGGTGCAAGGAGATTTTAATGCCCTCGCGTTTAAGCAAGCTTGGCAACAAGTAATCGACAGACATCCGATTTTGCGGACTGCCTTCTTTTGGCAAGATTTGGAAAAGCCTTATCAAGTGGTGTACCGCCAAGCTGAAGTAATTTGGGAAGAACAAGATTGGCGGCATTCGCAGGAGTTGCAAGCAGAACGGTTAGAAATGTTTTTGCAAGCAGATCGCGATCGCGATTTCGACCTTTCCCAAGCCCCCCTGATGCGTCTCGCCTTGATTCGGTTGGCAAATGATACCTATCAAGTGGTTTGGAGCCATCACCACATCCTTTTAGATGGTTGGTCGGGTCCCCTGGTATTTCAGGAAGTTTACGCCTTTTATCAAGCCTTCTGCCAAGGTCAAGAATTACACCTGGAACGCCCCCGTCCGTTCCGGGAATACATTACCTGGCTACAGCAGCAAGATTTGTCGAAAGCGGAAGCGTTCTGGAGAAAGACACTGCAAGGCTTTACCGCACCGACTCCTCTAGGACTAGACCGGATGCACAATCAGGCGAGTCTAGAAAACAACGAGAACGAGCAGCAAATGAAGCTATCGCAGGCTGTCAGCGCTGCTCTGGAAGCCTTAGCACGTCAGCATCGCTTAACGATTAACACCTTAGTGCAAGGCGCTTGGGCGATTCTGCTGAGTCGCTACAGTGGCGAACAGGATGTAATTTTTGGGGCGATTTCTTCTGGGCGTCCAACCGATTTAGTGGGGGTGGAATCGATTGTCGGGATGTTTGTCAACACCTTGCCGATGCGGGTAGATGTCAATCCCGAAGCCGAACTTTTGCCTTGGTTAAATCGTTTTCAAGCTCAACAAGCAGAAATGCGTCAGTACGAGTACAGTCCGCTTGTCAAAATTCAGGGATGGAGTGAAATTCCTGCCAACGTATCTTTCTTTGAGAGCATTGTCACCTTAGAAAACTATCCCGTCGAGCCTGAGCAATGGGAAGAGAATCGGAACCTGAAGATAGACAATTTGCGGATTTTTGAAAAGACAAACTATCCCCTAACCATCATGGCAGGAACGGGAGCGGAATTGTCGATCAGGATTCTATGCGATCGCTCCCGTTTTGATACCGCCACAATTAGCCGGATGTTGGGACATTTCCAAACATTGTTGGAAAGTATTGCCGCTAATCCTAATCAGCGTCTTGGCGACTTACCAATTTTGACCGCCGCAGAACGGTATCAGTTGTTGGTGGAGTTTAATCAAACTCAATATTATTCGACAGACCTAACCCCCCAACCCCCTTCCCTGCGAGGGAAGGGGGTGCATGACGCCCCTCTCCTTGCAGGAGAGGGGCAGGGGGAGAGGTTAACCCAAGAGTATTGCTACCCGACTAAATCCCAGATGGGGCAGTGCATTCATCAGTTGTTTGAAAAACAGGTAGAACAAACACCGGATGCGATTGCGGTAATTTTTGATAACCAACAGCTAACTTATACCGAACTCAATAGTCGAGCGAATCAATTAGCGCATCACCTGCAAAAACTCGGAGTGAAACCCGAAGTTCTCGTTGGCATTTGCATGGAACGCTCTTTGGAAATGGTGATTGGACTTTTGGGTATTCTCAAAGCGGGTGGTGCTTATGTGCCGCTAGATCCCAAGTATCCCCAAGAACGCTTAGCGTTCATGTTAGAGGATACGCAAGCATCCGTCTTGTTGACGCAACAGCAACTCATTGAGAGTCTTCCAAACCATAATGCTAAGGTTGTCTGCCTGGATACCGATTGGCAACTGGTTGCACAACAAAACTCGGAAAATCAGGCTCAAGAAACGACAACCGCAGATAACCTCGCCTACATCATTTATACTTCTGGTTCTACTGGCAAACCGAAAGGGGTTGCGATCGCACATTACAACACTGTGGCGCTAATTGATTGGGCGAAAACAGTGTTTACACCAGCGGATATGGCAGGGGTTTTGGCTTCTACTTCTATCTGCTTCGACTTGTCAGTTTTTGAATTGTTTGTGCCCTTAAGCTGCGGTGGTACGGTCATTCTGGCTGAAAACGCCTTGTATTTGCCGACTTTACCAGTGGCGGATCGGGTGACGTTAATCAATACTGTGCCCAGTGCGATCGCTTCCTTACTCCGAGATAACGCCATCCCTGCTTCAGTCCGCACCATTAATCTCGCAGGCGAACCCCTGCCAAATAATCTGGTGCAGCAACTCTATCAGCTAAACCACATCCAGCAGGTATTTAATCTCTACGGGCCTTCGGAAGATACCACCTATTCAACATACGCCTTAATCGAACGCGGTAGCCAGTCAAATCCGCCGATTGGTCGCCCGATTGCCAATACACAAACCTATGTATTAGATAACTCTCTACAACCTGTCCCCATTGGCGTTGCTGGCGAACTCTATCTTGGCGGTGCAGGACTGGCGCGAGGTTATCTCAATCGTCCAGAACTGACAGCCGAAAAGTTTATTGTCAACCCGTTTAATCAAAACCTAACCCCCCTGCCCCCTTCCCTACGAGGGAAGGGGGAGCCTGACGCCCCTCTCCTACTAGGGGAGGAGTTGGGGGAGAGGTTCCGCCTCTATAAAACAGGAGATTTAGTTCGTTATCTTCCTGACGGCAACCTAGAGTTTTTAGGTCGAATTGACCATCAAGTGAAAATTCGCGGCTTCCGCATCGAATTAGGGGAAATTGAGGCTGTATTGGCTAAACATCCAGCCATTGAGCAAACCGTTGTCTTAGCTCAAGAGGACGACCTGAATACTCACCGCCTCGTTGCTTATTTGACAACAAAACAACTTCCTCAAGATTCAGATAAATTGCCAGAAACACAATGGCATTCTGAGCAGGTATCGGAATGGAAAACAGTCTTTGAAAAGACTTATCACCAAAATTCCAATATTCAGGAAGATACTTTGAATATTAGTGGTTGGAATAGTAGCTATACAGGCTTACCAATTCCCGCCGAAGAAATGCGGATTTTGGTTGACAGCACTGTTGAGCAAATTCTCGCCTTAAAACCCTCTCGCATTCTTGAAATTGGTTGTGGTTCTGGTCTACTTTTGTTCCCCATTGCGCCTCATTGTTCCCATTACTTGGGCACCGACTTCTCTCAATCTGCACTTGACTATATTCAGCAGCAATTAACAACGCAAAACCTGCCCCAAGTAACGCTAGATAGACGACTGGCAGATAACTTTGAGGGAATAGAAGCGGGTGCCTTCGACGTGGTGATTATTAACTCCGTGATTCAGTATTTCCCCAGCACTGACTATCTGTTGCGCGTCTTGGAAGGCGCTGTAAATGCTGTGAAACCAGGTGGTTCTATCTTCATTGGGGATGTGCGTAGTTTGCCGCTATTAGAAGCTTTCCATACTTCTGTACAACTGCATCAAGCTCCCTCTAACCTTTCTATAACTGAATTACGGCAGCGCATCCAAAAACGCTTGCAACAAGAGCAGGAACTAATTATCGATCCGGAATTTTTCAGGGCACTGAAGCATGAATTTTCCAAAATTAGTCACGTCCAAATTCAACCCAAACCAGGTAAATACCAGAATGAATTGACCAAGTTTCGCTACGATGTGATTCTTCGAGTCGGTGCTGAAGTCGATTGTTTGCAAGATTTCCCTTGGCTAAATTGGCAGAAGCAAAATCCGACTCTTGGTATTCGTCAGTTACTGGAAGAAACCAACCCAGAGATTTTGGGAATCACGGGAATTCCTAATGCGCGTCTGCTATCTGAGATGAAAACTTTAGAATTGCTAGCTGAAAATGATGGAGGAGAAACTGTTGCCGATTTGCGAAAATCACTGCAAGAAAGCAATACAGAAGATGGGATTGAATCTGAAGAGATTCTAGCTCTAGGTCAAGACTTATCTTACTGCATTCAGCTTAATTATTCTGGCGATCATTACGATGCAGTATTTGTGCATAAAACCTTGGCATCTCCAGACAAATTACCAGCATTCTTGGAAACAAGTGGCAAACTAAAACCTTGGAGAAACTATGCGAATAATCCGCTGCAAGGAAAACTAACTCGTGAATTGGTTCCTCAATTGCGCGATTATCTACAGGAAAAGTTGCCGGAATATATGGTGCCTTCTAACTTTATCCTGCTGGATGAATTTCCCCTAAATCAGAATGGTAAAATCGATAGGCGATCGCTCATTACTCTTAGCCAAATTCGCCCAGATTTGGAAAAAACTTTTGTTGCGCCGCGTACACCCATTGAGCAAGCAGTTGCCAATATTTATGCCCAAATTCTAAATCTACAGCAGGTAGGTTCCTCTGATAACTTCTTTGAATTAGGCGGTCACTCGTTACTCGCCATGCAAGTAACTTCCCGGCTGCGGGAAACTTTCCAAGTCGAATTACCGCTACGGACTTTATTTGAATCACCAACTGTTGCAGAATTAGCTGAAGTAATTTCCTCAACTCAGCAAGCAAAACAAATAGATTCTAGTTCCATTCCGCGTGTTTCCCGCAATCAGCCACTACCACTATCTTTTGCTCAACAAAGACTGTGGTTTCTCGATAACCTAGAACCCGGTTCGCCTGACTATAATATTCCTGCACCAGTTCGCCTGGTAGGGCAATTGGACGTTGCAGCGCTAGAGCAAAGCTTTAACGAAATTGTGCGGCGACACGAAATATTTCGTACCCGTTTCGTGATGGAAGGGCAACCGATTCAAGAAATTGCTCCTACTCTGACAGTGACATTTCCTGTTATCGATGTTCAAGCGTTTCCAGAGGCGGAGCGAGAAGGAAAAATTCAACAACTAATTTCCCAAGAAGCATTAAAGCCCTTCGATTTAACTCAAGCACCGCTGTTTCGGATTCAACTGCTGCAACTCGGTGAGGAAGAACATATTTTAGTTCTCATCCTGCACCATATCATCTTTGATTTGTGGTCAATTGGAGTGATGTTGCAAGAAGTGACTGAACTCTACAAAGCTTTTACGACTGGGGAAATTTCTTTGCTGCCTGAATTACCGATTCAATACGCCGATTTTGCGGTTTGGCAGGGGCAATATCTCCAGGGAGAGGTGCTGGAAAAACATTTAAGTTATTGGAACCAGCAGTTAGGCGGTAATTTACCAGTTTTAGAACTCCCAAGCGATCGCTCTAGATCCGCCGTTCAGTCAAATCGAGGTGCCATCCATTATTTGGCTTTCCCCAAAGATTTGAGCGATGCAATTCAAGCTTTTAGTCAGCGGGAAGGAGCTACCTTATTTATGACGCTTTCGGCGGCGTTTAAAACCTTGCTCTATGCCTACACGGGACAGCAAGATATCCTCATCGGCTCCCCGATTGCCAATCGCGATCGCGTTGAACTAGAGCCACTAATTGGATTCTTTGTCAACACTTTAGTTCTTCGCACTGATTTATCTGGAAATCCCAGTTTTCGAGAATTATTAGCACGAGTGCGCGAAGTCACTTTAGGCGCTTATGCTCACCAAAATTTGCCCTTTGAGAAGCTAGTAGAAGCGCTACAACCCAATCGCAAACAAAGTGAATTTCCCTTATTTAAAGTCTGGTTTGCGCTGGAAAATGCCCCCATCCCAAATGTGAAACTGCCGAAATTAACGCTTAGTCCAGTTGACTTTTACAGCGGTATCGCGCGATACGACTTAAGGCTGGGGTTAACGGAGACAGCCGCAGGTTTAAGAGGCTCATTAGAGTACAAAACCGAGTTATTTGATGCCGCAAACATTGCTCGAATCGTCGGAAATTTAGAAGCTATTCTGCGACAAGCCGTGGCCCAACCAGACATTCGATTAGAACAACTTGCAAGTGCGATCGCGCAAGCTGAACAACAACAGCAAATCGCCCAAGAAAAAGAACTAGCACAGACAAGTCTGCAAAAGTTAAAGCGAGTCAAACGCAAGGCAATGCACGGATAGAAACGCGCGGAAATCAATTTCCGAGCTAATAGCAGAAGTCCATTAAAACGGACTAATACATTCAAGATTTAGTCGCTTTAAACCGACTTTGGCTATGAGCCAGGAATTTAAATTCCTGGCAGTACTACGGAAAAAGCACACTTTTGTAAGAAGTCTAATGAAACCCTCAGAATCGCCCAAACTCAGCCTTAAAAAAGTAGGAACTGCCCAAAGAAAATCAATTACTGTCTCTGAGGATGAATTGATTAAAGCAGCACCTCTACAATCTAACCAACCTTTACCGCTCGTTATCGAACCAATGGTAGACGGATTGGATTTAATTACTTGGGCGCAGAATAATCGTTCGTTCCTAGAAACTCAACTTCTCAAGTACAGGGGAATACTCTTCCGCAACTTCAAAATTAAGGGGATTGAAGTATTCGAGCAGTTCGTCAAAGCCACTTCTGATGGTAAACTTTTACCGTATCAAGATGGTTCGTCGCCGCGGACTCTGGTGAAAGACAATGTTTATACTTCCACCGACTATCCAGCCGACCAAACTATCTTTCTTCACAGCGAACTTTCCTACGCTAATACCTGGCCTTTAAAAGTTTACTTTCACTGCGTAAAGCCTGCGGAACAAGGTGGAGAAACGCCAATAGCGGATATTCGGAAAGTATGCGATCGCATTTCCCCTAAAATACGCGATCGCTTTCTCCAAACACAAGTGATGTACGTTCGCAACTTTGGCGCTGGACTCGGACTTCCCTGGCAAAAAGCGTTTCAGACTTTAGATAAAACTGTTGTCGAAGCATACTGTCATGAGAACGGCATTGAGATGGAGTGGAAAGAAGGCGACAAGCTGCGAACTCGCCAAATTCGTCCGGCGGTAGTTAACCATCCGAAAACTGGCGAAGCGGTTTGGTTTAATCATGCAGCTTTCTTTCACGTATCAACGCTAGAAGCAAAAATTCGCCAAGCATTGTCAGCCTTTTCAGAAATTGAGCTTCCCTACAACACTTATTACGGGGATGGTTCTCCCATTGAACCCGAAGTTTTAGAGGAAATTCGTTCTGCTTATCGCCAAGAAACGGTGATGTTTCCTTGGCAATCCGCAGATATTTTGATGCTCGACAATATGTTAACAGCTCACGGAAGAACACCTTTCGTTGGTTCGCGCCAAGTTGTTGTAGGTATGGCTGAACCTTTTAGCAGTAGCGATATTTAATACGTCATAGATGAGTTTTAAAATGGAAAATACAGTTTTAAAAATGCCAAACGATACTATTCAGGGATTCCAAATTTCTCCCCAGCAAAAGCGCCTTTGGGGATTGCAACAACTTGATTCCAATCAAGATTATCAAGCGAGGTGCTATCTTTTAATAGAAGGATATCTCAATGTAGAGATGTTGGAAACATCCCTGCAAAAAATTGTCAATCGCCATGAAATCCTTCGCACCCATTTTCGCTGTCTACCGGGAATGACGATTCCCCTACAAGTTATTTCAGATAGCAGCGCTATTCACTGGCAATCTATTGATTTGAGTGCTGGGAATCGCCAAGCACAAAGCCTTCAACTTGAAGTGCTTTTTAGCGGAATAAGTAATCAGCACTGCAATTATGAACGAGATTCCCTATTAGATTTAACCTTAATTACTCTGTCAGAGCAGAAGCATATTTTGCTGATTAATTTACCTGCTTTTTGTGCCGATGCTGCAACTTTACAGCATCTAGCAAAAGAAATTAGCCGGACATACGCTGCTTGCTGTCTCAGTACGGAACTCGACGATGAAATAATGCAGTATGCAGATATCTCCGAATGGCAGAATGAATTGCTAGAAGGAGAAGACACGGAAGCGGGACGAAACTATTGGGGAAAACAAGACTTTTTTGCACGGTTAAATATCGAGCTACCGCTTGAAAAGTTAGTTTCAGAACCAGCAAATTTTCAACCGCAATTTATTACCCAGGCAATCAATCCCGCTCGAGTAGCCAAAATAACCGCATTAGTGAGTAAGCATGGAACTTCTGTGTCGTCATTCCTGCTGACTTGCTGGAAAATTTTGCTTTGGCGACTTACTCAACAGTCAGATTTGGTAATTGGGACAGCTTTCGATGGACGAAAATACGAGGAGTTAGAATCGGCGTTGGGATTATTTGCCAAATATTTACCAATTGAAAGTCATTTAGAAGCTAAGCTTTCTTTCGGTGAATTGCTGCAAAGAGTTCATCAAGCGCAACAAGAAGTTTACCAATGGCAAGAATACTTTAGCTGGGATTTGAACGCATCGCCAGATTCATCATTTTTCCCAGTTTGTTTTGAATTTAATCAAGCGGCTGATAAGTGTTCTGCTGATAGCGTTACCTTTTCAATTGAACGGCTGTACACCTGTATTGAGCGCTTCAAAATCAAACTGGCTGGCGTTGAGCGGGATGACTCTTTGAGTATCGAGTTCCACTACGACGCAAACTTATTTGATGAAGCGGATATTCAGCGATTAGCTGAAAACTTTAGCACTTTAGTTGATAGTATCCTCGAAACTCCAGATGTTGCGATTAGTGAGTTAGGTATTCTCAGCAACGTAGAACGCCAGCAACTTCTAATTGAGTTTAACAATACCAAGATTGATTTTCCTCAATTTCAGGGAATACATCAACGATTTGAGCAACAGGTTGAAAAAACGCCGGACGCGATCGCGCTCGTTTACGAAGGCGAACAACTCACTTATCAACAGTTAAATCAACGCGCAAACCAACTCGCTCATTCCTTGCGAAAGCTGGGTGTTGCACCAGAAGTTTTAGTCGGTCTTTATCTAGAACGCTCCCTAGAGATGGTTGTTGGACTGTTGGGAGTGCTGAAAGCTGGGGGAGCTTATATCCCCCTAGATCTCACCTTGCCATCGGATCGTCTAGCGTTCATCCTGCAAGATACTCAGGCAAAGGTGTTGTTAACGCAACAACAGTTAGTCAAAAACCTTCCCGACTCGACAGCTACCGTTTTCTGCTTAGATTCCGAGTCGCAAATGCAACAAGAGAGCGATTGCGCTACCGCGCAGCCTTCGGATCGCAACTTAAAATCAGTTGCAACAGTCGAAAATCTTGCCTATGTAATTTACACCTCTGGCTCTACGGGAACACCCAAAGGTGTTGCGATTGAACATCGGCAAATTCTTAACTATCTCAATGGCATTTTGGAAAGATTGGATCTTCCCGATGGTGCCAGTTTCGCAATGGTTTCTACCTTTGCTGCGGACTTGGGAAATACAGTCTTATTTTCCTCTTTGTGTACGGGAGGATGTCTGCATATCATCTCCCAAGATCGCGCTGCGGATGCTGAAGCGCTATCGCAATATTTTCAACAGCATCCAGTTGATTGCCTTAAAGTCGTTCCTTCTCATTTATCGGCTTTACTGTCATCCTCTCAACCAAAATTTCTTTTGCCTCGTCAGCGATTAGTTTTGGGTGGAGAAGCATCTAATTGGGGTTTGATTGAGAAAATCCAGAACTTAGCTCCATCATGCCGCATTCTCAATCACTACGGGCCAACAGAAACAACGGTTGGAGTTCTTACCTATCAGGTAGAGAGTGGGAACGTAGCTAATGTTTCAAAGACCGTTCCACTCGGTCGTCCTTTAGCAAATACCCAAATTTATATCCTAGATAATCATCTCCAGCCTGTGCCTATTGGTGTATCTGGCGAGATTTACATTGGTGGAGAGAGTTTAGCGCGAGGCTATTTAAATCAGCCGGAACTAACCGCCAAAAGATTCATTTCCCACCCATTTTTCAATAATTCAGCAGTCATATCAAGTTCCCTTCATGAACCAGCATTCCCTCTGAACCCCACCCCGCCACAGCCTACGGCTCCGGCTCCCCTCCCCGCAGGCGGGGAGGGGTTGGGGGTGGGGTGCTTTCCTGATGCGGTAAACGGATTTGATATCAAAAGTCAGGAGTCAGAAGAAAACTCAAAACTCAAAACTCAAAACTCAAAACTTTATAAAACTGGAGACTTGGCTCGCTATTTACCGGATGGAAACATTGATTTTCTGGGACGAATTGACCATCAAGTAAAAATCCGGGGCTTCCGCATCGAATTGGGAGAAATTGAGGCGGTGCTAAGGCAGCATCCCGCCGTAGAACAGGCTGTGGTTGTAGTTCGCGAGGATTTGCCTGGGGACAAGCGTTTAGTTGCTTATTCGGTTTTGAGTCAGCAGCAGGGGAGTAGAGAAGAAGCCAGTCAATCAAATCTAATGGGTGACTTACGTTCTTTTGTAAAAGCGAAGTTGCCGGAATACATGATACCTTCTGCTTTTGTGATTTTAAAGACTCTGCCTTTAACGGCTAACGGGAAAGTGGATCGAAAAAAACTGCCAGCACCTGAGCAAATTCGCCCAGAGTTAGCAGGAACGTTTGTTGCTCCCCGCACCAATGTTGAGGAGGTAATAGCTGGAATTTGGGCTGAAGCAATTGGGATTGAACAAGTGGGTATTTACGACAATTTTTTCGAGCTAGGAGGACATTCGCTGCTAGCAACTCAGGTGATTTCCCGATTACGTGACGCCTTTAATGTGGAGTTTCCCTTGCGGCAGTTTTTCGACTCTCCCACTGTCGCGGATTTAGCAGTCGCGATCGCTCAAAAACTAGCTGAACAAACCGATGAGGAAATGATGGCTCAGATGTTAGCAGAGCTTGATGAAATATCGGAGGAAGAAGTCCGAGAATTTTTGGCTAAGGAAGGAGTAGGCAAATGAGTAATTTAAGCGAAGCGAAGCGCGACGACTTCGTCGTTCGCATCGCCGGACTTTCTCCAGAAAAACGCGAGTTGCTGCTCAAACGGCTGAATCAGAAAAAAGAGCCGATAGCAGCAACCCAAATCCCCCGCCAAAACCGGGAATCTAGCTCGTTTCCCTTGTCATTTGCCCAACAGCGATTGTGGTTTTTTGACCAATTAGAGCCGGGAAATACCAGCTATAACATTCCTGCGGCTGTGCGGGTTAAGGGAACGCTGGATGCGATCGCTCTGGAACAAAGTCTCAACGCAATTATCGAGCGTCACGAAGTCCTACGGACTGCCTTCACGACAGTAAATGGGCAACCTGTTCAAGTCATTACCCCTGATTTAAAATTAACGCTTCCAGTCATCGATTTGCGGGAACTTCCCAACACGGAACGAGAGCAAGCAGTAAGGCAATTCGCCATCGCAGAAGCGCAAAAACCCTTTGACCTCACACAGGCACCTTTGCTACGAGTTAGCCTGCTGTATCTGAGCGAATTCGAGTACGTGGTGTTATTTACGATGCACCACATTGTTTCAGATGGGTGGTCAATGGGGATATTTATTCAAGAGTTAGTCACCTTTTATAAAGCTTTCTCTAGTAGCAAGTTTTCACCCCTTCCTGAATTAAGTATTCAATATGCAGACTTTGCAGTTTGGCAGCGACAGTGGCTACAAGGAGAAGTTTTAGAAACCCAGATTGCTTATTGGAAAAAGCAATTAGGAGGCAATCTTCCCGTACTAGATTTGCCAACAAACAGACCGCGACCTGCGGTGCAAACCTTCCAAGGTGCAGAGGAAAAATTTGTTTTGTCCAAGGCGCTGACTGAGGCACTGACTAAACTAGGTCAGCAGCAAGGAGCGACTTTATTCATTGTTTTGCTGGCGGCGTTCAAAACGTTGCTTTATCGCTATACCGGACAGGAGGATATTTTAGTTGGTTCGCCAATTGCCAACCGCAACCGTGCCGAACTAGAAGGAATTATTGGCTTTTTTGCGAATACTTTAGTTCTGCGGACTGATTTATCGAATAATCCTACTTTTAAGGAGTTGTTAGGACGGGTGCGCGAGGTGGCGTTGGGAGCATACAGCCACCAGGATTTGCCCTTCGAGAAACTGGTAGAAGTGTTGCAGCCGGATCGGGATTTGAGCCGTAATCCGCTGTTTCAAGTGTTATTTGCTCTCCGTAATGTGCCGACACAAACTTTAGAATTACCGGGAGTTTCTCTCAGTCTTGAAGAGATGGAGAGTCAAACGGCAAGATTTGATTTGCTACTCAACTTATCTCAGGAAGCAGGAGGTCTTACAGGAGTATTTGAATACAACAAAGAATTGTTTAATGCCAGCACCGTACAGCGGATGGCAGGACATTTTCAAACGTTGTTAGAAAGTATTGTTGCCAATAGCGATCGCTCTATCTCCACTTTGCCATTTTTAACGCAACCCGAACGGCATCAGTTGTTAGTGGAGTGGAACAATACTCACACGAACGACTCGACGGATCGCTGTCTGCACCAGTTGTTTGAAGAACAAGTGGAACGAACACCAGACGCGATCGCCATTATTTTTGAAAACCAGCAACTCACCTATGCCGAACTCAATGCCAAGGCAAATCAACTAGCGCATCATCTACAAAAACTCGGCGTGAAGCCAGAAGTTTTAGTGGGAATTTGTGTAGAACGTTCCCTAGAAATGGTCGTGGGATTGCTGGGCATTCTCAAAGCAGGTGGAGCCTACCTACCCCTAGATCCAGCCTATCCCCCAGAGCGTCTTGCTTTCATGTTAGAGGATGCTCAAGTTTCGGTGTTATTAACCCAAAAGCGGCTGTTAAATACCCTACCCTCGCATAATGCCGAGATTGTATGCTTGGACGATTGGGAAAGCCTACAAATCGGCAGTCCAAATTCAGTTAAAAATTCCTCCAACTTAGCTTACGTTATCTACACTTCCGGCTCAACCGGACGACCCAAAAGCGTACAAATTTCCCACGCCTGTGTAGTCAACTTTCTAATTTCCATGCGCCAGCCACTAGGAATAACCCAGCCAGATATTTTATTGGCTGTCACCTCCTTATCTTTTGATATTGCGGCGCTGGAAATATTCCTCCCCATAACTGTAGGCTCTCGCGTTGTTGTAGCCACCCGTGAAATCGCCTCTGACGGCGCACAGTTGTTAACAACATTGACCGATTCTGGGGCGACCATCATGCAAGCAACGCCTGCTACTTGGCGACTGCTTTTGGCAGGGGGATGGCAGGGTAGTAAGGGCTTGAAAATCCTCTGTGGTGGCGAAGCCTTACCGCGACAACTCGCCGCTCAATTGCTCGTACGAGGCGATCGCTTGTGGAACTTGTACGGTCCCACCGAAACCACGATTTGGTCTACTATCTATCCGGTTGAAAGTAGCGACGCTTGCGTTTCCATCGGGCGTCCCATTGCCAACACGCAAGTTTACATACTCGATACCCATCTACAGCCGGTCCCAGTGGGTGTTACGGGTGAACTGTATATCGGCGGGAAAGGTTTATCCAGAGGCTACCTAAATCGACCTGAACTGACAGCAGAAAAGTTCATTCCCAATCCATTTTTAGAGAAGTCAGAAACGTCGGAATTATTGTACAAAACTGGAGATTTAGCCAGATATCTGCCGAATGGTGAATTGGAATATCTGGGACGCATCGACCACCAAGTTAAAGTGCGTGGCTTCCGGATTGAGTTGGGCGAAATTGAAGCGGTACTGAACCAACATCCAGGCGTGCAGCAAGCCGTAGTGATTGCCAGAGAGGATAATTCTAACGACAAGTATTTGGTTGCTTATGTCGTACCGAAGCAAGAAGCTGCAACGACACCCGTACAACTGCGTTCCTTCCTTAAGGAGAAGCTACCTAATTACATGGTGCCTTCTGGCTTTGTACTGCTAGAGGCAATTCCTCTCACACCCAACGGAAAAATTGACCGTCGCGCATTGCCAGAACCCGACACCGCTAGACCAGAGTTAGAAAGCGCCTATATCGCTCCCCGCACCGCCATTGAGGAAGTTGTCGCAGGGATTTGGACTCAAGTTCTCGGTTTAGAGCAAGTCGGTATGCGCGATCGCTTCTTTGACTTAGGCGGACACTCGCTGCTGGCAACTCAGGTAATGTCTCGCCTCCGGGAAGCCTTTCAAGTTGAAATTCCCCTGCGTTCTCTGTTTGAGTCGCCTACGGTAGCAGGTTTGGCAGAACGGATTGAAACAGCTTGTCGCGCCCAAGAAAATCTTCAGGTTCCGCCTCTGATGCCAGTTGCGCGGGAGGGGAAACTGCCCCTCTCCTTTGCTCAACAGCGATTGTGGTTCCTCGACCAATTAAATCCGGGCGATGCCTATAACATTCCCGCCGCAGTGCGTCTGGTCGGTGCGCTCAATATCATAGCGCTAGAGCAAAGCTTTCAGGCGATTATCCAGCGTCACGAAGCTTTAAGGACAATCTTTGCGACAGAAGCAGGACAACCCATTCAGGTAATTATCCCCTCTGCGACTTTTAAACTGCCAGTAATAGACCTGCGAAAATTGCCGCCGACTGAAAGAGAAGCCTCTGTGCTGCAACTTGCCACGGAGGAAGCGCAACGACCTTTTAACCTCACTCAATTGCCCTTGCTGCGCGTCACTTTATTACAACTGGATGAAGCAGAGAATGCGGTACTGCTGACCATGCACCACATCATTGCTGATGGCTGGTCGATGGGGGTACTGATTCGGGAAGTGGCGGCACTCTACGAAGCCTTTTGTGCCGGGAAACCCTCGCCACTACCGGAATTGCCCATACAGTACGCAGACTATGCAGTTTGGCAACGACATTGGCTGCAAGGGGAAGTTTTGGAAGCCAAACTTGATTACTGGAAGCAGCAGTTAGGTCACAATCCGCCCCAGATGAAACTACCCACCAAACAACCGGCTGCTTCTACTTTTCAAGCTGCCATTCAATCCTTTGAGCTATCTCCAAAGCTGTCTGGGGCACTAAATGTACTCAGCCGCCAAGAAGGTGTAACTCTCTTCATGACGCTGCTGGCAGCCTTTCAGACACTGCTGCACCGCTACACCAGTCAGGATGACATCATTGTTGGCACCGATGTCGCCAATCGCACTCAAGTTGAAACTGAATCGTTGATTGGTTTCTTTGTCAACATTTTGGTCTTACGCACCGATCTGCGTGGCAACCCCAGTTTCCGCGAATTGCTGAAGCGAGTGCGCGACATTACTTTAAAAGCTTATGTCCATCAAGACTTGCCTTTTGAGAAGTTGGTTGAGGAACTGCGTCCTGAAAGGAATTTGAGCCGCACTCCCCTGTTTCAAGTGTTGTTCGTGATGCAAAATACACCCGTACCTACTTTAGAACTTTCGGGTTTAACTTTAACCCCAATCGAAGTAGAGGGCGGGACAGCAAAATTTGATTTAGTGCTATTCGTGTCTGAAACAGAGGATGGCATTGTTGGCAGTTGGAAGTACAACGCCGATTTATTTGATGCGGATGCGATCGCGCGCCTATCCGCTCATTTTGAAACCCTCCTGAACAGCATCGTCGTGCAGCCGGATACGCGCCTTAATCGTTTAGAAATACTTACCGAAGCTGAAAAGAAACAACAAGCCATGCAAGAAGTCAAACGCGAAAAGAGTAACTTCAGCAAGTTCAAAAACATCAAACCAAAAGCAGTTACTCTGCCCAAAGGCGAATTAGTCAAAACCGAATATTTACAAGCAGGGGAAACATTCCCCTTAGTTCTCAAACCTGCGGTAAACGAGGTTGATATCGTTGACTGGGCAAAAAATAACCAAGAATTAATCCAAACGAAGTTATTACAACATGGAGCAATTCTATTCCGAGGCTTTAACGAACCTTTAGTTTCTATTTTTGAGCAATTTGCCCAAGCCATTTGTCCCCAATTATTTGGGGAATACGGAGACTTACCCCGCGAAGGAGTTAGCGGGCAAGTTTACGGTTCCACCCCTTATCCGGCGGATAAAGCTATCTTATTTCATAACGAGAGTTCGCATTTACACCGCTGGCCTTTAAAAATTTGGTTCTTCTGTGTCAAAGCTGCACAGCAAGGCGGAGAAACTCCGATTATTGACTGCCGAAAAGTTTACCAGCTACTCGACTCCAAACTTAAAGAAAGATTTGCCGAAAAGCAAATTATGTATATCCGTAACTATACAGATGGATTAGATGTTAGCTGGCAAGAGTTTTTTAGAACAACCGATAAAAGTGTGGTAGAAGATTATTGCCGGAAAGCTGCAATCGAATTTGAGTGGCGAGAAAACAATGAGTTGAGAACTCGTCAAATTCGTCCGGCGATATTCAAGCATCCAAAAACGGGAGAAACGGTATTTTTTAATCAACTTTTCTTACACCATGTCTCCTGCTTAGATCCAGCAGTCCGCGCCTCTTTATTATCTGTGTTTGGAGAGGAAAACCTGCCCCGGAATGTTTATTACGGAGATGGCACTACTATTGAAGATTCTGTAATCGCAGAACTTCAAGAGGTTTATCGACAGGCATCTGTTAGTTTTCCTTGGCAGGAAGGAGACATATTAATGCTGGACAATATGTTGGCTGCACACAGCCGTAACCCATTTGTAGGTTCGCGGAAGATTGTGGTAGCGATGGGAGAAATGATGAGTGATGAAGAACGTTGCCGTCCTGCTGGGGAATAAATTCCCCGTCTGATAGCTTAAGTCTGTTTTAACGAACTGAAAAATCTAAATATTGGTCGGTTTAAGTAGACTTTCGCTATTAGAGAGGAATTTAAACCCCTGGCGGGTAAGTGGAAACAAGAAACATATTAAAAACGAGCAATTTTAACAATGCAAACAATTAATGGATTTCGGGTATCTCCTCAACAAAGATATCTTTGGTTATTGCAACAAGATAGCGCCGCTTATTGCGCCCAATGTGCCATTTTGATAGAGGGCAATCTCAATGCAACAGCTTTGAAAGAAGCTGTGCAGCAAATCATCAATCGTCATGAAATTCTGCGGACAAATTTCCATCGAGAACCAGGGATAAAAGTACCAATTCAAGTAGTTAGCGCTCGCTATAACATCACCTCTTGGCATTCCATCAATCTAAGCAATTGTAATCCACAGGAACAAGAAGCAAAAATCGAGGCAATTCTTCAAGAAGAAAGACGCTCAATTTCTACTTTCGAACCTACTGGTTCGCTACTGCGTGCATCTTTAATTACTCTGTCGGATGAAAAACATATTTTAATTGTTACGTTACCTTCTCTTTGCGCCGACAGTTGGACATTGAAGACTCTGGTACAAGAAATTAGTCAAGGATATGTCGCCAGTCTTCAAGGTGAGGAAATAGCCGAAGAAGAAGTTGTGCAATACGTGCAATTTTCCGAGTGGCAGAATCAATTGCTTGAGGATGAGGAGGATTTATCTGGCAAAGAATACTGGAAGCAGCAAGATTTCTCTAAGTTGGCTAATTTGAAGCTGCCTTTAGAGGATAAATTGCTTGGCTTACCCGCTAACTTTGAACTCCAGTCCGTCGAGTGCCAGATTGAGCCAGATTTGGTTGCCAAAATTACAGCGATCGCGCAAAAATACAATACTTCTATTTCAGCCGTCTTACTCGCTTGCTGGAAGACTCTACTTTGGCGACTAACTAGACAACCAGATATTATCGTTAGCACTGCTTTTAATGGTCGAAAATATGAAGAATTGGAGTCAGCACTAGGACTGTTTGCCAAATTCTTACCGCTTCGCACTCATCTAGAAGACAGCTTGAGATTTAGTGAAATCGTACAGCAAGTTCAGCAGTCTGTAAACGATGCCAATAACTGGCAAGAGTATTTCTGCCAGGAAAATATTAGCCCTGCAACCTTATCCGGCTTTCCCTTCGGTTTCGAGTTTGAAGAACAGCTAAACAAGTATTCTGCTAGCGATTTATCATTTGCGATTTACCAGCAGTACGTCTGCTGCGATCGCTTCAAAGTCAAACTCTCTTGCGTGCGTCGGGATGAGTCGCTGAGTGCAAAGTTTGACTATGATGCTGGCATCATCGGTATAGAGGCGATTCAAGCCTTGACAGAACAATTTCACAGCTTAGTGGAAAGTGCTGCTAACAATCCAGAAACCGCAATCAATCAGTTCAATATACTGAGCGATCGCTCTCGACACGAATTATTAGTTGAATTCAACAACACTCAAACTGATTACCACCAATCCAAGTGCATCCACCAACTGTTTGAAGAACAAGTAGAACGCACGCCAGACAACATTGCCGTTGTATTTGAAAATCAACAATTAACCTACCGCGAACTCAACGATCGTGCCAACAAAATAGCGCATCACCTGCAAAACTTGGGAGTTAAACCAGAGGTCGTCGTTGGTATTTGCGTTGAACGTTCTCTAGAAATGGTGATGGGAATGCTAGGCATTCTCAAGGCAGGCGGTGCATATCTACCGCTAGATCCGGCAATGCCAAAAGAACGCCTCGCCTTGATGTTGCAAGATGCTCAAGTGCCAGTGTTGTTAACTCAGAAACGGTTTTTAGAAATTCCCCAACACAGTGCCAAAGTCCTTTGTCTAGATACAAATTGGGAAACCATCCCAGTCCAAAGCCAAAATTCCATCCAAAAGCCCTCAAACCTCGCTTATGTAATCTACACCTCCGGTTCCACTGGCACACCTAAAGGAGTTGCCGTCGAGCATCAACAACTGCTGAATTACGTCAACGGTATTATTAACAGACTAGATTTGCCAGCAGGTGCCAGTTATGCAATTATTTCCACTTTTGCTGCCGATTTAGGTCATACAGTTGTTTTCCCGGCTTTGTGTACGGGTGGGTGTCTCCATATAGTCTCCCAAGAACGCGCAACTGACCCAGAAGCACTGACAAATTACTTTCAAAAACATCCCATTGATTGCCTCAAAATTGTTCCTTCTCACCTATCGGCTTTACTGACAGCTTCTAACCCCGCGCACATCTTACCTAGAAAGCGATTAATCCTTGGTGGTGAAGCTTTAACTTGGAATTTGATTGAGACAATTCAAAAACTAGCTTCCAACTGCCAAATCTTCAACCATTACGGGCCAACAGAAGCAACAGTAGGCGTACTTACCTATCAGGTAGCAGATCGGGTAGCAGATGGGAAAGCGGATCGTATTTCTGAAACAGTTCCTCTAGGTCGTCCAATCCCGAACACGCAGATTTATATCTTGGATGCTCATCTTCAGCCAGTTCCAATTGGCGTACCGGGTGAGTTATACATCGGTGGTGCTGGTTTGGCGCGAGGTTATTTAAATCAGCCGGAACTGACAGCCAAAAAATTTATTATCGACTCCTTCATCGAGAGAGATGAGTTCTCTATTTTGAGGAATGAGTTACAAGACGTCCCACCTAACTCAAAACTCAAAACTCAAAACTCAAAACTTTACAAAACCGGAGACTTGGCTCGTTATTTACCCGACGGAAACATCGAGTTTCTCGGACGAATTGACGACCAGGTGAAGATTCGGGGTTTCCGGGTTGAGTTAGGGGAAATTGAGGCGGTACTGTCTCAATTTCCTGGGGTACGCCAGAGTATTGTTTTGCTGCGAGAGGATGTGGGACAACGTTTAGTGGCTTATATCGTTTCAAATTCAGCACTCATTAACGATCTGCGTTCCTTCCTCAAAGAGAAGCTACCCGAATACATGGTGCCTTCTGCTTTCGTAGTTTTGAAAGCTTTACCGCTTACCCCAAATGGCAAAATAGACCGTTCGGCATTGCCAGCACCGGAGACAATAAAACCCGTAGCAGATACGTTTGTAGCTCCTCGCAACAGCGTTGAGGAGGTACTTGCCGGAATTTGGGTTCACCTTCTCAAACTTCAAAAGGTCGGGATTTATGACAATTTCTTCGACCTAGGGGGACACTCTTTACTCATCCCTCAGTTACTTGCCAAGGTGCGAGAAACTTTCCAGATAGAACTGACCTTGCGCGATTTTTTTGATGCTCCTACCATCGCCGATTTAGGGAAAAACATCGAAATGAAACAGGGAGTCATTCCTTTTGTTTCTCCCGCCTCGAATTTAAATCTAGACGCTGAAGCTGTCCTAGATCCGACAATTCGCCCTGACTCTATACCTGTTGAGTTAGTCACTGAACCAAGTTGCATCTTTTTAACTGGAGCAACTGGGTTTTTAGGAGCTTTTTTACTCTCCGAACTTTTGCAACAAACACAAGCAGATATCTATTGTCTGGTACGTGCTACTAATGCAGAGTCTGGGAAAGAACGGCTACAAAATAGCCTGGAATCCTACTCACTTTGGGATGAAAATTTCAGCTCCAGAATTATCCCGATTATGGGAGAGCTGTCTAAACCGCTTTTAGGGCTTTCGGATGAACAATTTCGAGACATGGCTAGTCAAATCGATGTCATCTATCACAATGGTGCCTTAGTTAATTTTACTTACCCATACTCTGCCCTTAAAGCCGCCAATGTACTGGGAACTCAGGAAGTTTTGAGATTGGCAAGTTTAATTAAACTTAAGCCAGTGCATTTTATTTCTAGCACTAATGCTGTTTCTCCGGCGGGCGGTTCTGGAGTCAGGGTCATTCGAGAACAGGATTCTATCAATCCTGAGGAAGTGATAGATACTGGTTACGCTCAGAGTAAATGGGTTGCCGAAAAGTTAGCAACGATTGCACGCGATCGCGGAATTCCGGTCTGTATTTACAGACCCGGACGGATATCTTGGCATAGCCAAACTGGGCTTTGCAACAAAAGCGATAATACCTTCAGATGGGTAAAAGGTTGTATCCAACTCGGTAGCGTTCCCAAGCGTGATGCAATGGTGAATTTAGTTCCGATAGATTATGCGAGTAGAGCGATCGCTTATCTATCCAAGCAGCAAGAATCCTTAAACAAGGATTTTCACATCGTCAATCCCTATCCCGCCCATTGGAACCAGGTTATTAATTGGGTTCGCTCGTTTGGCTATCCCCTTCAGGAAGTTTCATACGATCAATGGCACAGCGAACTATTGGAGGCGGCTAAAACATCTTCAGGAAATGCCTTGTCTCCCCTAGTGGATTTTATGAATCAACCAACATCACAAGAACCAGCCTCCACTCCGGCAATTTTACAGTTTGACTGTCAGAATACCCTAGACGGGCTTGCCGGTTCTTCTATTGTTTGTCCGCCCTTAGAGGCTGAGTTGTTTGCGCCCTACTTTTCCTACCTAATTGATAACGGTTTGCTGGATGCTCCCCCAGTGGGTGAATTCGCTGCAACAACCCTTAACAATCATGTATTGTTCTAAGCCAAATCCTCTCTCCAGCCTGCGCCTGTTCTGCTTTCCCTATGCTGGAGGTGGGGCGCTCAATTTTCGCACCTGGTCTCAGGGTCTACCTGTGGGTGTCGAAGTTTGTGCTGTCGAACTTCCCGGACGAGGAAAGCGGATTTTGGAAGCGCCATTTACTCAGGCTTTACCTCTGGTGCAGGCGATCGCTCGCGCCCTTTTGCCATACTTAGACGAGCCATTTGCCTTCTTCGGTCACAGCATGGGCGCACTCGTCAGCTTCGAGGTGGCTCGTCTACTCCGCAGAGAGTACGGGATGAGTCCAGTCCATCTGTTTGTATCCGGTCGCAGCGCCCCTCAACTCCCGGCAAAAGAGCCGCCCATCCACGCCCTGCCAGAACCCGCGTTTATCGAGGAACTGCGCCGTCTTAACGGGACTCCCAAAGCAGTGCTAGAGAATGTGGAACTGATGGAACTGCTTCTGCCCATCCTGCGGGCAGATTTTGCCGTTCTCGAAACTTATGTTTATGCTGCTGAACCGCCGCTTCAGTGTCCTATCACTGCTTTTGGTGGTTTACAGGATGTCAAAGTCAGCGTCGATCGTCTTGAGGCTTGGCGACAGCAGACAAGTGCTAAATTCTCGCTACAAATGCTTCCCGGCGACCATTTCTTTGTGCAATCAGCTCAACCCCTGCTGCTTCAATTCCTTTCTAGAGAACTGAACTCAATCAGCACGGTTGGAAAGTAACACTCACGACTTCGCTTTTGATGAGGAGCGATCGCTTCTGGAAGCATAAAGGCCCTAGCACTGATGCTAGGGCCTTTATTTTCATGAATGCGCCTCAGAATACCTTGCGCTCATCCAAATGAGCAACGATATCCTGACGCGATCGCCATACCGGACGCAACTGTTTTCGGGCGGCTAGCGGTAACTGATCGCTAAGATGGGGCGATCTGGGTTGAGTTGCATTGCCGTAGCTAATGAGTGTCATCGCCTTGACTGGATTGGAAAACTCGACCGCAGCAATATAAGAATCGCCCTCAACCGCTTGAAAGCGCCCATCTTTCGTCGGGGCATAATTGACAACGCGGAAGATGCCAAGGTCTCCAGAACCACCATTGGCAGGCAGATCCACACCATTAGACCGCAGCCGGAAAACTTCACCCCAAGGTACATCTATGGCTTTATAAGCCGCCTCTACTTTTGCTGCTGCGGTAGAAAGCACCTTAACTGCGCTTTGAGGATCTGCCAAGCCGTCGGGTGTGGTGCGCGGGGACTTCTCGTTCCAGGGACTACTAAATGCATTATCGAATTCCATCTCTTCCGCCCAAAGGTAAAAGAGTACCGCACCCCGACTATCCGCATCCGTATTTCGATCCCAAGCTTGCAGCACATCAGCGGCTCGACGCGCTAATTTATCTCCATACTGCCGTGCAGCGGGAATTAGATCATCCAGGAAACGATCTGCCAGTTCCATGCGTGTCGAGTGCTTGTACTGAATCATTTCCTCAAAAGAAATTTGTTTATCCTCATCCAGCATTCTTGCGGAACGTTGCGCTCGAAAGTGCATGAAATGCGGTGCCATGTAGGGCGGGAAATCTGCTGGATTTAACGCTACTGGGAAAGTCGTTGTCCACGGTGGATCGTTGGTATTTTGCAACCAGCCGCTAGGTGGGTCAATGACGCGGGGCAAATCGCGGTAGGGATGAGTTTTCGTCCATAAGCTTTTAGAGGTGTCGCCAGGAATCATGCCTTCCCAGTATTCAAAGTCTCCAGATGTGCGAATTGGCACCTGACCGTTAAATAGGTGCATGATATGTCCCTCGCGGTCTGCATACATCACCGTGAACATCGGAATCTGCAACTGCTTTAGGGCAGCCTCAAATTCAGGCAGTTTAGTGGCACGCGCCATCGAGTACCACTGCTCCAACGCACCGGGTTGCTCAAGCCCCACAACCCGCAATGCCACGGCTTTTCCCTCCTTGCCTGCGACAACAGGGCCGTGGAGGGAACGTTGTACGACCAGTGATTCTGAGCGCAGTGTGCCATCATCCTGCTTTACCTTCAAGATTTTCTTTTCTGTCTCAAAGGCTTGAACCTTACCGTCGAAGCGATAGCCGCCGTCTTTTAGTTCCAGTTCGTAAGCGTCCCACCCGTCATGGGTATTGACTGTGTGAGTCCAGCCGAGATTATTGTTGAATGCGATCGCGAGTACGGGAAGTCCAACGAGTGTCGCCCCATAAGCATCAATTCCTGGTGCCGTAATCTGGGCTTCGTACCAGACAAATAAATCTGACCAAGGCAGGTGCGGGTTTGCCAGTAGCATCGCGTTTCCGCTTGCAGAATGCTTCGGCGCGATCGCCCACGCATTAGAACCCATTGATTTGTTATCGGCAAGGCTTTGAACAATCTGCGGATTCACAATAAATGTGAAATTCATCACCCGCTGTTCGTGAGCCAGGATATCTACTGGCTGGACTGGCAGCACCGCCTTCACTTCATCATCAATCAGTTCGGGATGTTCCTTGGCATAGGCATTGATTCCTGCGGCAAAGGCATCCAGATAACTGCGGAAAGCCGGACTCTGCGACTCATACCACTTGCTGGCACGTTCGGGAATTCCCATTGTTTGTACCCATTTATCTGACTCTAGGTACTCTTCTCCCCAGTATTCGGCACTTCGTCCCCGTGCCTGACCGTAGAGGCGCAACAGCAGGTTGCCATGACTTTGCATCTGCGCCCAACCAAAGGCACGAAATGCACTTCCTGCATCCTTGCCGTAGATATGCGGTACGCCGTAGGTATCCCAGAGAATTTCAGTCGAGGCTGCTGGTAAGCTTAGACTCTGGCTCCCCAAAAATAGAGTAAAGATGAAACCTAATATTAATGGGAAAATTCGCAAAGATTTTCCTCTAAAACCTCCGATTGCGTAGCGCCTACTATTTTTTTGGAACTTATCAAGAGAACGCAAACGCTCTTTAATAAAACACCACCTTGAAAGAAAATTTAACATTACGTTCTTGACAAATTGATAATTTAAAAAACAAAAAAATACGGCTTCAAATTTTATTTTTGTATTAACAAGTGTGATTAGAAGGGAGCAGAAGTTGCTTCACTTCTATTCAACCAAGTCCGCCTACGCGGACTCAATTCAGCCTGGGTCAGCAGGCTTTGTTTGTGCAGCCCCAGACTTCCAGCCTGTTGGCGATTTGCTGCTGGCGATTTGCAAATACTTGATGAAAAATTTTATCATCATTTTCCTAACGAATAGTTGAAAAATGATTCTCGTTAACTGCAAAAGTTTAATGTGTTGTGGCGCAGTTGCACGCGGAAGTGAAAGCCTGATAGCTTCGCTTGCGCCAAGGGCGATCGCGACTTGTTTCTACGCCCTCAGTTTCCAGTGAAGCGATCGCCCCTCACCGCAGCCTCTTGGCTTATCTTCAGCTTCCGCCCCAGCGGAATACACATCGGTGTTCCGGCTACGGGATCTTCCACGATGCGACAACCCAGCCCAAATACTTCGCGCACCATTGCTTCTGTCATCACCTGCATCGGGGTTCCGTGGGCATAAACGCAACCTTCTTTTACCGCTACTAGGTAATCTGCATAGCGACAAGCTTGGTTTAAATCGTGCAACACCATTACCAGCGTTCGTCCTTGCGTCTGGTTCAACTCCAAAAGCAAATCCAACACCTCAATTTGGTGCGCCAAGTCTAAGAAAGTGGTGGGTTCATCTAAGAGTAAAATCTCTGTATCCTGAGCTAGCGCCATTGCAATCCAAGCGCGTTGTCGCTGTCCACCGGAAAGAGTATCTAGCGATCGCTCTGCCAGTTCGGTCATCCCAGTCGTCGCCAAGGCTAACGCGACCAACCGCTCATCTTCTTTTGACCACTGCTGCAACCAGTTCTGATAAGGATAACGCCCCAGCGCTACTAAATCTCGCACGGTTAACCCTTCCGGTGCCACTGGCCCTTGGGGCAGAATCCCCAGTTGCTTAGCGACCTCTTTCGTCGATAACTTGAACAAATCAGCCGCATCCAGATAAACCGTCCCGTTCCGTGGCTTGAGCAATCTCGCCAAACCCCGCAGCAGTGTAGACTTCCCGCAACCGTTAGCACCCACTAAAGCGGTTATTTTCCCTTCGGGAATCGCCAAATCAAGATTTTTGATAATTGGCACACCTTCATAAGCCAAGGTGAGCCTGCGGGTGGAGAGTCGGTTCATCTTTGGGTTCATCGTTTGCGGTTTTGCACCAACAGATAGATAAAGTAAGGAGCGCCAATCGCGGCTGTAATTACACCACAGGGAAGCTCAGTCGGAGCAAATAGCGATCGCCCTAGTAAATCAGCAACCACTACAATCATTGCCCCAATCGTTGCCGAGACAGGAATTAACCCCTCATGAGTTGAACCCACCAATTGACGGGCGATGTGCGGTGCCATTAACCCAACAAAGCCAATCGTACCAGCGGTAGCAACCGCCGCCCCCGTCAACGCGGTAGCGATCGCAAGTAACCAGCCGCGTTCCCATTCCACCGAACTACCCAGCCCTTTGGCAACATCATCTCCTAAATTCAAAGCATTCAGCTGTCGCGCTTTCCCCAAAGCCAAGGGCACCAACACCGCGAACCAAGGTGCAACCGACCATACCTCCTCCCAACTGCGACCGTAGACACTCCCCGCCAACCACACCAACGCCTGACTGACACTATTAATCTCACCAAATGTCACCATCAAGCTAGTCAAAGCACCAATCACTGCGGCAATCCCGACGCCAATCAAAATCAGGCGAACCGGAGAACTCCCCTTATCCCATGCCAAAAAGTAAATCAGAAAAGCGACAGCTAATGCTCCCCCAAAGGCTGACACCGGCAATACTGCAATCGGGACACTGGGAAACAAAACAATCAGACTAACAGCCGCCAGACTCGCACCCGCGTTAATCCCGATGATGCCTGGGTCGGCGAGGGGATTGCGAGTAATGCCTTGCAAGATCGTACCGGAAACCGCCAATGCCACTCCCACAAGAGCCGCGACTAAGGTCCTCGGCAGTCGCAGTGTATTGATAATGAAGGGATAGTCAGGGTTTCCGGTTTCCAGTCCGAGTAAGGTTTTGATGACAGAGATGATGGGAATTGGATATTCCCCGTAAGAAACACTGACAACCATCGCCGCCAGGGTAACGAAGACCAGGATACTCAGAATACTAGGGATACGCCGATCGATACGGAAGGATACCGGAAGCGCCTTAGAACGAACGACCAACCAGTTGTTCATTTTTTCACCTTGAAGCGGGCAAGATAAACGAACAAGGGCGCACCCACGAAAGCAGTCATGACTCCGACTGGAAGTTCTTGCGGCTTAATCAACAATCTGGCACCGATATCCGCTGTTAACAGTAAAATGGCTCCAAAAACCGCAGAATACGGCATAATCCAGCGGTAATCGACGCCAACCAACAAGCGGACAACGTGGGGGACAACTAAACCAATAAATCCAATCGGACCAGCGGCGGCAACGGCACTGCCTGCCAGTAATATGACACTGAAAGCAGCGGCAACTTTTACCCATGCGGTTCGTTGACCTAAGCCTTTGGCAATATCTTCACCGAGATTCAAGGTGGTGATTTGTTTACCTAAAGCGAAGGCTAATATCAGTCCGAGGGTGATATAGGGCAGCACTTGCCAGACAATCGTGAAATCCCGCCCCGCAATCGATCCAGCCATCCAAAAGCGGATTTCATCAAGGGTGCGTTGGCTGAAAATCAGGATGCCGGTTGTCACTGAAGACAGGAAGGTACTAATCGCTGCACCGGCGATGGTGAGGTTGAGTGGGGTGAGTCCACCGCGACCCAAGGAACCGAGGAAATAGACAGCGATCGCAGCGGCACCGGCACCCAGAAAGGCATACCAAGCATAAAAACTCGGATCGGTTGTATCGAAAGCAAATACGGCGATGACCACTGCCATTGCCGCACCTGCGTTGATTCCCAGGATTCCGGGGTCAGCTAAGGGGTTGCGGGTGATGCCTTGCATAATCGCACCCGCGATCGCCATTGCGGCACCAACCAGGATGGCGATGAGCGATCGCGGTAGCCTAATCGTCCGAATAATCAGGTGATCCGCAGACCCATCAAACGCTGTCAACGCTGCATAAATGGTGCTTGCAGAAATGTCGGCTGCACCATAGCCAATACTGACCACCAGGCAAATTAGGAGAATCAGGAGGCTCAGAATTAAGCCGACAAGCAGAGAGGGTCGTGGCTGTATAAATCCTAAGATTTCCCCGATTAACCGATTTTTTACTATTTTCTGGATTGGTGCCAAATCTATCGATGCCTTTTGCCTTGTGTTTATTGCTATAGCAACCCTAAATATGCTGTCGTAACGTCAAGCGCCTCGGAACGATGAGAAACCGCCGCTTTGGTGCGCTCAACCAGGAAACTAGAAATTACTTTAGACTTATTGCGATTATTTATCAATATCTTTGCGGAAATTATCCTTGAATTGCCAGTCATACAAGGATTCCAGATTTCAACAACGGCAAACCCCGCAGTTGCCTGGTGAGTCAAAGTTGCAGTCTGGCATAACATTGAGAAAACATCACCAGGCTGGATATGGCAGTTGAAACTGTTACACTTCAAATTCCAGAAATACTCTATCAGCGTTTAGTTAATACTGCTAATGCAACGCAGCGCCCTGTTGAAGAAGTCATGCTTCATGCCTTACAAATAGGTAGCCCCCCGGAATGGGATGATGTGCCAGAGGAGTTTCAGGCTGACATTGCTGCCTTGGATAAACTTGATGACAAGATGCTATGGCAGATTGTTAATAGCCGCAAAACAGCAGTAGAGATGGAACGATATAATACCCTGCTTGAGGGCAATTCTAGCGGTACGCTGATAGAGGGAGAACGCTTAGAACTAATGGCGCTGCGGCACGAGGCTGACCTTTTCATGTTAAAAAAAGCTCACGCAGCAGTATTACTCCGATGGCGGGGACATCGCGTGCCAACCCCTTAAGATATCGTGTCTGCATACATACCGGAAAGTTTACGAAATCAAATCGCGGATAGCGATCGCGGGCGTTGTTGCTATTGCTTAACCAGTGAAGCCAATAGTGGAATTCCCATGACGCACGATCATATTCAGCCTGTCTCTAAAGGTGGAGAGACAAGCTTTGAGAACATTTGTTTAGCTTGCCGTTCATGCAATGAATTTAAGGGTGACTCAACCGAGGCGATAGATCCTTTGACGGGCGAAACTGTGACTTTTTTCAACCCACGCACGCAAATATGGTCTGACCATTTTGCCTGGAGTCCTGACAGCACAAGGGTTGAAGGTCTTACAGTGATTGGTCGGGCTACAATTGTTCGTCTGCGAATGAATAACCCAGTTATCATTGCCGCTAGGAGGCGTTGGGCAGTCAGTGGTTGGCATCCTCCGACTGACTAATCTTGAACAAAAGCTAATTTAATTAACTTAAAAATTAATTCCCAGCGAAATTAAGACGATATGAAAAAACTCATCAACAACTCCGATAATGTAGTGCGCGAAAGCCTGGAAGGAATGGCAGCAGCGCATCCCGATTTAATTAAAGTCCACTTTGACCCCCACTTTATCTATCGCGTCGAGGCACCCATTCCTGGCAAAGTCGCCCTCATCTCCGGGGGGGGTAGCGGACACGAACCGATGCATGGCGGTTTTGTCGGTTTGGGGATGCTGGATGCTGCTTGTCCGGGTGAAGTCTTCACTTCTCCTACTCCTGACCAGATGCTAGAAGCTGCCAAAATGGTTACGGGGGGTGCGGGTGTCCTCAATATCGTCAAGAATTACAGCGGCGATGTGATGAACTTCGAGATGGCAGCAGAACTGGCGCACTCAGAGGGCATTTCGGTACTCAATATCTTGATCGATGATGATATCGCGGTCAAAGATAGCCTTTATACTCAAGGGCGTCGGGGTGTCGGCGCGACGGTACTCGCTGAAAAAATCTGCGGTGCTGCTGCCCAACAAGGTTACGATCTCACGCAGGTTGCCAACCTCTGTCGCCAAGTTAATCTCAACGGGCGTAGCATGGGTATGGCGCTGACTTCTTGTACCGTCCCCGCGAAAGGTAGCCCGACTTTTAGTTTGGGGGATGATGAAATAGAATCCGGCATCGGCATTCACGGAGAACCGGGACGACAGCGAATGTCCTTGAAGTCAGCCGATGAAATTACCGAGATGCTAGCGGTTTCTATCATCGAAGACAGAGATTACACCCGCACTGTGCGCGAGTGGGATGCAGATAAGGGAGAATGGGTGGAACAGGAACTCATTGACCCTGCGTTTGAAAGTGGCGATCGCGTTCTTGCCTTTGTCAACAGTATGGGCGGCACTCCCCTTTCTGAGTTGTACATTGTCTATCGAAAATTAGCAGAAATCTGCGAAAAGAAAAAACTTCAAATTGTTCGTAATTTAATTGGCCCTTACATCACCTCTTTGGATATGCAAGGATGTTCCATCACTCTACTGAAGTTAGATGATGAGATGATTCAACTTTGGGATGCACCCGTGAAGACACCAGCTTTAAGGTGGGGAATATAAAAGAGTTTAGAGTTGTAGAGACGCAACAAATCGCGTCTGAGTTTAGAGTTTTGAATATGGTCCGTAAAGAACAAATCCTGCAATGGTTACAAGCCGTAGCAGTAGTTGTAGAACAAAATAAGGATTATCTAACCGAACTGGACGCGGCAATTGGAGATGCTGACCACGGCATCAATATGAACCGGGGTTTTCAAAAAGTGGCGACTCAGCTACCCAGTGTGGCAGATAAGGATATTGGCAACATCCTCAAAACTGTCAGCATGACGCTCATTTCCAGTGTTGGGGGTGCCAGCGGGCCGTTGTATGGCACGATGTTCCTACGAGCTAGTACGGCAGTCGCAGGCAAGTCAGAACTGACCGATGAGGAGATGGTGACGCTTTTCCAAGCGTTTGTGGAAGGTATTGTGCAACGGGGTAAGGCGAATTTGGGTGATAAGACCATGCTGGATTCTCTATCACCTGCTGCGGATACTTTTGAGCAAGCTGTCGTGGCTGGTGCAAGCACCCTAGAAGCTTTACAACAAGCCGTAGCTGCGGCTGAGGAAGGGATGAAACAGACGATTCCCTTGGTAGCGAAGAAAGGCAGGGCGAGTTATTTAGGCGATCGCAGCGCCGGTCATCAAGATCCGGGTGCCACCTCTACTTATCTGATTCTCAAGACGCTGTGGGAAACTGTCAATAGCTAATCGTAATTCGTTAATCGTCATTTGTCATTCCTTATTAATCGCCGCCAGTTTCTTAAAACCGTTGCGCTTTCCGCGATCGCAACTGAGATCGCAACTGAGTTTCCGCAGATTGCGATCGCAAATCCATTTTTAAAAACCGACTCAAAACCACCCCGCCTCAAAGTTGGCGATACGGTGGGATTAATTAATCCCGCCAGTCCCATTGACGCGAAAGACATTGCACAGGTACAGCAAACCCTGGCAAGTTTGGGGTTAAAGGTTAAGTTAGGGAAGCATCTTCTCGACCGTTATGGTTATTTGGCAGGAAGCGATCGCGATCGCGCATCTGATGTAAACGCTATGTTTGCCGATGCTTCTGTAAAAGCGATTGTTGCTGTGCGTGGCGGTTGGGGTTGCAATCGGATTTTGCCACTGTTGAATTATCCCCTCATCCAAGCTTCTCCCAAAATCCTCATTGGTTACAGCGATATTACTTCGCTGCTGTTAGCAATTTATGCCAAAAGTGGCGTTGTCACTTTTCATGGCCCCGTGGGCACATCCACTTGGAATCCGTTTACAGTAGATTATGTTAAACGCATTCTATTTAATGGGGAAGCTGTCACAATGCAAAATCCCCCGAATGCTAGCTTTAAAGCAGAGATAATTACGCCTGGAAAGGCTAGGGGAAAATTAGCCGGAGGCAACTTATCAGTGCTGGCGGCAATGGTGGGGTCATCTTATCTCCCAGATTGGAAACAAAGTATCTTATTTGTAGAAGAAATTGGGGAGGAAGCTTATCGGATAGACCGGATGCTGACTCAGCTAAAACTCGCCGGTATTCTAGAGCAAATTTCTGGGTTTATTTTTGGGCAATGTACCGATTGTCAACCCAAAGATAATCAACCTTCCCTAACTTTATCGCAAGTCTTGAGAGAACACATTCAACCTTTAGGAATTCCAGCTTGGTATGGTTCGCAGATTGGTCACATTAAAGATAAATTTACTCTGCCAGTCGGCGTGCAAGTAGAAATTGATGCCAATCAGAATACAATTCGGATGCTAGAGTCATCTGTTAAATGAGTTGGATTAGGTTGCTCTTATCCGGCTTGCATCTTAAATAGGCTATAGCAATCCTAATTCATTCATAAAATATTGGAACTCTCTTCTTCCTCTTTCTGCGCGCTTTTTGCATCTTCGCGGTTCCTAAAAAAAATACAACTGCAAGACAACTGCTATAATCGCTCTATTCCACCTGAATGGGGTTGAATTTATAAATTTAACCTATCGTTTTACTTAGAGTAATTTTGTTGATACAAGATGTCGGTTAAAACTGAGTAAAAGCTTTAACATTAAATTCATTGAAACGAAAAACGGGTAATAAGACTTTTAACCCCTTAGCGGGATGCGGATTTAAAAATTATTAGTAATAATAGAGAATAAAGCCCACAATAACACTTTTACTTAGTAGGTAAATTATGGCAAGTGCAGATGACCGCAAGAAGCGAATTATGGAACATTTATCCCGGAGTTCGGGGGATTTTATCAAGCCATCTCCTAGAAACTCAGAGGAACGCAAGCAGCGAATTTCCGATCATGTTCGCCGAACCAAAGGTTAAAGCAATCTGAAAGCGATCGCCTGTGGCATCGCTTTACTGACCGCGCATTATCTTAGTGCGATTTTTGTATCGTTTTTGGTACTGTAAATGGTTGAAGAAATTTCTTTTTGACTATTTACAGTACCAAAGACAATATAATTATTTGACTAATCCTTTATATAATAATTAAATAAATTCATCTAATATTAGAGCAATCTGTAATGGTTTCCTCATCTCCTAAAACGACGCTTCCCGTTTTATCCGAAGTAATTGATGGATTGCCTAACATTTCCGGATGGGAAAAAGAAGTTAGTGCTGTCGTCAACCAGGATAACCCTGTATTTTTACCTACTACGAATATTCGGTTAGAAGATGTAACGGCTGGATTTGCGATCGCGCTCCATATGCACCAGCCTACCATCCCTTCTGGGGCGAATGGCGAACTCCAGAGCAACCTGCAATATATGTTTGAGCATCCCTACGAAGGAGACAACCATAATGCAGGGCCATTTGCCTATTGTTATAGCCGTATGGCAGATTTTATTCCCGAATTGGTTGCGAATGGTTGCAATCCCCGCGTCATGCTAGATTTCTCCGGGAATCTATTCTGGGGACTGCGACAAATGGGACGAGGAGACATCTTAGAAAATCTCAAGCGCATCACCTGTAACCCCACTTACCAGCCTTATGTAGAATGGCTGGGGACAATGTGGAGTCATGCGGTTGTTCCTTCTACCCCGATTCCCGATATCAAATTACATATTCAAGCATGGCAACATCATTTTGCAGCCATTTTTGGATGGGATGCACTGGCGCGAGTGAAAGGATTTTCTCCTCCAGAAATGCACCTCCCCAACCACCCAGATACGCTGTATGAATTTGTAAAAGCGCTGAAAGAATGTGGATACCGTTGGTTAATGGTTCAAGAACATTCTGTTGAAACCCTAACTGGTCAATCTTTGTCCTATAAGCATTTACCTCACCGCTTGGTGGCGCGAAATTCTAATGGCGAAACGATTAGTATTACGGCACTAATTAAGACTCAAGGTTCCGATACAAAATTAGTGGCGCAAATGCAGCCTTATTACGAAGCTAAAACCTTATCTCGGCAGCAATTAGGTAAAGTTTCGGTACCCCCCATTGTTACCCAGATTGGAGATGGTGAAAATGGCGGCGTGATGATGAATGAATTTCCTAGCGCCTTCAACCAAGCCTGGTATCAAATGGCAAATGAAGGCGGAGGAAAAACAGGCGTTGTCGGAATGACAGGTACAGAATACTTGGAACTCATAGAAGCCGCAGGTTGCACGCCTGAAGATTATCCGACTTGTCAAGCAATTGGTCAACACCAAATTTGGGAGCGAGTACCCGCCGAAAATTGTACCCCAGAAGCGGTTGCTAATGCGATTGCAGAATTAAAGCAGATTAATCCAAACTTTCACATGGATGGCGCTTCTTGGACAAATCATCTGAGTTGGGTGAAGGGATATGAAAATGTCTTGACTCCGATGAATAAACTCAGTGCTTTATTTCACGATAAAATCGACCGATTGCTCCAAGGGGAAGCAGAATCAAGCCAGAGTTCTGCTGGGGAATCTGTTACCCAACAATCTAGCTATCGAGAGGCACTGATGAATAATCTTTTGCTTCAAACAAGCTGTTTTCGTTATTGGGGACAAGGAGCTTGGACTGACTATGCTCGTGAAATATACCGACGAGGTGAAACACTTCTTCAGGATACTTTCTAAGGCGAGAGGTTGTCTAAAACGAGAGGTTGTACTGGCTGGTGCCAAGGTTGAGAGATTCTTGAACCCGCTTCAAAAGCTTACGGTGTACATACAAGTCGGCAGACCTCTCCTCAGACCCCTCTGCGAGGCGGAGTTACAGAATCAATCCTCTAGCGATTAGGAGAGACCCACGCAGGCGATCGCCCTCGACAAAAGCACTTGCCATAAGCCAGAGTTGTAACACCATTCAGCAGCCATCAGAAATTAACGAATTGAGCAATAATCAATCTGCTGGGCGCTCAATTAATGAGACAGGAAAGCAAGATGAAACGATTTCTAACCGTGGTAGTTTCTCTAACTGGGCTGGTTTCCTACGCAGCCGTAGCGGGGGTGTCAGAGGCGGCTAAGGCTCAGGACGCGGCTTGCTTCATGGTGGCACCGGGGGGCAGAACGATAGATTTGGGGAGTCTCTGCGGCACCGATGAGGGGAACAAACGAGTCTTTCAAGCCAGAATCAAACGTCGCGCCGGTGGCACACCCGTCATTGATGTAACTTTTAATGGCGGACAGACTTTTGAGATGATTGTAGACACCGGGGCTAGCGGCACGATGATTACCCGCCGGATGGCATCAGCGTTGCGAGTGGTGCCGGTGAAGACTGTCAAGGCAGATACAGCGAGTGCGGTGGGAGTTGAGTTTCCCGTCGGCTATGTGCAATCGATTGCCGTGGATGGTGCTGTCGCCAGCAAAGTGCTAGTAGCGATCGCTGGCCCAGAACAAGATATGGGATTGTTAGGACATGACTTCTTTGGCAATTACGATGTCACGATTAAACGCGATGTCGTTGAGTTCCACCGTCGCTAATGTTGTGTGGTGAGGCTATGCGGTGAGGCTAAATTTGGGGGAGAATCGCTCTTTTGGCACGTTGATAATCGCGATCGCTTAAGCGATTTTCCCACTCTGCGCCTACGCACCCGCCTAATTTTTGCATACCTCCAACTTGAGTTGGGTTTTGTATTTGAGTCAACCGAGAACCGCGATAAACAGCGTTGACGAGTTCCCCAAAGAAGGCGA
Organism: Trichocoleus sp. ST-U2; assembly: GCF_039961875.1. Lineage (NCBI taxonomy): Bacteria > Bacillati > Cyanobacteriota > Cyanophyceae > Leptolyngbyales > Trichocoleusaceae > Trichocoleus > Trichocoleus sp. ST-U2. The sequence goes on from NZ_JAMPJY010000010.1 coordinate 91,593, forward strand.
TCGCTTTTGGCAATTATCTAGTACATTTATACTATTTACACCGCAAGCCTTGAGACACTCGTATGGAACTCATCCAACGGACTACGCTTCTCTACCAAGCCGGGAGTTCAGATAAAGTCTACGAAGTCGATCTCTGCAAGACAGGTGAAAACCGCTACCTCGTTAACTTCCGCTACGGACGACGCGGTACAACTCTCAAGGAAGGTACAAAGACGGTTCAGGCTGTACCCTTAGCCCAAGCGCAGCGAGTGTTCGATAAGCTGGTTGACTCCCAAATTCAGAAGGGCTACCGGGATGTCACCGCTGGGGCAGTTAACCCGGCGACGCCAGCCGCACCAGTCCAAACTGCAAGTAATATACCAGTCACCAGCGACCCACGCCACCAAGCCATCCTCAACCGTTTGGCGAACCGGGACAATCGAAAATGGCCTCTGGAAAGGGCAATTTGGCGGGCTGGAGAACTTAAAATTAGAGAAGCGACGCCGTTGTTAATTCAACTCATTAGAACTGGCGAACCTTTGAGAGATTACTGCATCGCTTGGGCTTTAGGTTGGTGTGGGGATGAGAGTGCCATTCCCTTCGTTAGAGAACTTTCCCAGCATAAATCTGTTGCTGAATTTGTCCGCCGCATTGCCTGGGAAGCACTATTTAAATTATCAGATGAACAGACACAAGGGCAGATGAGTTCTGAGAAGATAGAACAACTGCCGTTAGAATTGCGCGATTTAGCTCGAAATGGAACAGCAGAAGCATTTACAACTGCACTTCGCGATTATTTAAATAGCAGCGACTATAGGCGTTTTGCTGTCCTCGATACTATTTATCAAATCGATAACAAATACGTGCGTCCAGCACTACTCGATATTTTATGCGAAACACCTTTTAAATCTAACTACTTCCAGCGAATTCGCCATATTTTTAAGATAGCTGAGTATCGCCATGATGCAGAAGTTTTCGGAATCCTTGCTTATGCCTTTGAGAAAGAACCGGGGACGTTTAATAATCAGCAAACGGGTTGGCAATGGGACTCAGTGAAGCGCGAATATTATAGTACCGGGAAACGTCACACTGAAGAACTCAAGAGTCCGCAGTCGAAAAAAGCTTACAGCCAACAAACTCGTGAATATCTGCGGCGGCGAGTTTGGCGTACTCTTAAAACTTTGGGTGCAGAAAGCGATTCTAACTATATCAATCTTGCAGTCAATATTCTCCTACAGTATTCGGATGATGACGCTCAACCAGCCAAGCAGTCAACTTTCAGGAGATGGAACGGACAACGCCGTTCCTATGAAAGCTTTACTAGAGGTTGGGATACTTATGCTGGCTACCTAATTTTTAATCATATTCTTTACGAAAACAGTCCCCGCTATGCCTCCCATCCTAAAGCATGGCGTTGTCAAGATGGTTACAAACCGGGAGATCCAGAACCGCAAGTAAGAGAAGAAGCTTTTTCCGAACTTTGGCAGCAAAACCCAGCAGCACTTGTACAGTTATTAATAGAAAGTGATTGCCGTCCCGTTCATCATTTTGCAGTTAAAGCGTTGCGCGTCTGCAAAGAATTTTGCGATCGCCTTGACACAGACACATTAATCAAATTCCTGAATAAACCCTACGAAATAACCGCCGAATTCGGCTTTTTACTGGCCCGCGATCGCTACAACCCCGCCCAGCCCAACAGTACATTAGTCCTGGCTCTTGCTAATTGTGCATTCCCAGAAGCACGTACACAAGCCTATCGTTGGATCGAACAGCAACGAGAATTCTTTTTTGAATCCAGCGACTTTATCGCGGGTTTAGTGACCAGTCAACAAGCTGATACCCGTGCTTTTGCACGAAGGTTACTAAGTTCATCAATTTTAACCGATACCACCGCCAGGGTACTCATCGGAAGAATTATTGCTGCTGTGTTGGCACTAGAACCTACGCAAACAGATAGTTCAAGAGAAATTAGTGAAACTTTGTTGCTCTGTTTTGCGCCGCAACTGCGTAATTTGGGGTTTGGTGTAATCCTTGATTTACTTAATCACCCGATGCAGGAAATTCAAGAATTAGGTGCAAGAATTCTATTAAATCATGATATTCGTGCTGTTGATCTACCGCCAGATTTAATTGAATTACTTCTTGCCTCTCCTTATGAGTCAGTACGCGGTATTGGGGTGAGGATTTTTGGACAACTACCTGATGAGAGATTGTTAAGTGATCGCATCCTCATCGTCTCAATGGCAATTAACGCTGTCGCTGATATTCGTAACGCAATCCGTCCGGTGATTCGGCGTTTGGCAAGCAATCATCCAGATTTTGGCACCGAGTTAGCAGCTGATTTTATTGATGTCTTAATTACGCCAGAGAGACACGAAGGTGTCCACAAGGATGTAGTACAACTGATGCGAGAAGACATACCAGAATGGATGTCTAATATCAGCAAAGAACGCGCGATGCAGCTACTTCGTGCTAAATCATCAGTCGCACAGGAATTAGGTGGTTTGGTATTAAGAGAAAATAGCGCTCGCTTCCTCCCAGACTTCGAGATAAGCGAGATAGTCAAACTTGCCAATCATGAAATTCTTTCAGTTCGTGAAGCAGCGCGGGAAATGTTCTTGCGAAGTTTAAACCGCATCCGCAGCGACTCTCAAGAAATGTTATCAGCAGTACGCCTACTAGAGTCCAAGTGGGAGGATTCGCAGGAATTTGCCTCCAGAATCTTTAATACCGAATTCGTTAGAGAAGACTGGACTCCCGAAGTTATAGTCAGCCTCTGCGATAGCATTCGTGAAGATGTCCGTTCCTTTGGACGCGATTTAGTCACGCGCAATTTTCAAGAAAGTGATGGGCAAGAATACCTGCTCAAATTCAGCGAACACCCCTCCGCCGATATGCAGATATTTGCGACTAACTATTTAGAAAACCATGCCGTAAATAATTCCGAACGTTTGAGGAAACTAGCGTCCTACTTTGTCACGGTTTTATCTAGTGTTAATCGCGGCAGAGTTGCCAAAAAGCGCATCTTTGCCTTTCTGGATAATGAGGCACAAAAAAGCGAAGAAGCTGCCAGAATTATCGCTGAAATTCTCACGCGGCAATCTGCCACGATGGCAATTGGCGACAAAGCATCAGCAGTTCAAATAATGCTGAAAATTCAAAAGGCATATCCTCAGATATGCTTACCTATTCAGGTAAAAGCTGTTTCGGAAGTGAGAAATTAGAGATTTACCGAACCGGAAAGGCGCAGAGAAGATGGGAGAATCCTTAACCAGCGTTACGCAAAATATTTATATTCTCTGAGTGTTTCCTTTATGTCTTGGTGGTTGATTAATCTTCTAACCACCAAGGCGCGAAGACACTCAGAAATGGCTAACTCAAGCAAAAAAATAAGAGGTAAATTATGGAATTTAACTACAGCTACAACGGAAGTACAGAAGTTAGCGATCGCGGTTCCAATACCCAAATGTCTTTCTCTCCCGATACGAAGCGTGAACCCACTTACTTTATCGGAGAATTGCGTCAGAATGTCGCCTTTCGGGAAGCGATTAGTGCCTTGCATGATGTTGTCGTCTCCGATATGCGGTTCAAACCCAAAGACAAAACTGCATATAAAGAATGGGCAGCAAAACAACAGGATCTAGACTGGCAACTCATCGCCGCGCAACACCAAGAAGTTGCGAATAAAATCAAGCCGTTGCAGGATGAACTCAATCAATTAAACCAGCATAGTTACCAGCGGCGGGAACCTTTCTACAAAGCACAACGCCGCTATTTTAATTACCTTTTTCAAAAAGACCGCGATGCTTGGTTTGTTCTCGATCCGGTGATTACAGTTCATCCCGATGAAGTATTTTTTGAATGTTTCAGTCAGGATGAATCAAGTTATGGTCGTCTCGGTGCCAGCTACGAGGTTTTTAAAAATATCAATGAGTTTGCCTGCGGTACGACTAATATTGATTACTCAGCGGCACTTTACGACGAGTTTCAAAAAATCCGCAGTTACAAAAATACCAAGTTTGAAATAGATCCCTCTGGTTTTGAGGTTCAAACTACCCACGAAGAAACTTTTAAAGAAGTCAAAATCGATTTACCCGACAGTTGGGTAAGAGGATTTTTGCAAGTTAGTTCGGCGATGTCTTTACCAGCAACGCGAGTTGATTTGCATCCGATGGATATTTACAATATGTGCTTTGTGCTGCGTCGCCACAAGGAAAAACAAGGGCCTCGCAGTATGCGCTACCATCTTAAACCTGGGGAACCCGTGCGGATAACGTTCGATCCGTGGGGAATTGAAATCGTTTGTGCGCGATCGCTCTACACTGGATCGCAATCACAAGAAATCCGCCTTTGGGGACGCCGCCGCCTCCACATCCTCGAACGTCTCATCCCCGTGGCGAAAAAGTTTACCGTTCACCTACTCGGTACGGGTATGCCTTCCTTCTACGTCGCTGACTTAGGCGATATGTCCTTTACCCTCGGTTTATCGGGATGGACGGCAAACGACTGGGCGCAATCTGGTAACTTTGACTTGATGGCACCCCGCGCCGACATCGACAAATGGACGCAGCAACAAATTTTCGAGGCGCTGAAGAAGAATTGGGTAGAGAGTCCTGACTCGCTTGCGGAACGCCTTGGTTTAAACCGTGCCGTAGTTCTTGGTACTTTAAGTGCTTATACACAAGCGGGACGTGCGATTTATGACTTAAATAAGCAAGTTTATCGAGTGCGGGAACTGACGCGAGAACCTTTACCGATGGAACGCCTGCGCTTTGCCAATGAGCGAGAAGAGAAGGCAACCCGTTTCTTGATTTACAATGCTGTGCAGGTGACTAATGTTACCAGCGATGCTACGAGAGCGTTTACTTTACAAGGTAATGTTTCAGACAAAGATAAAACCTTGAATCCCTCATTGACAGTTGACGCAGATGAGCGTATAATAGCCGCAGAATGTACTTGCAACTGGCATCAACAGAATAAGCTGTACAAAGGGCCTTGCGAACACATTCTGGCGTTGCGAATGCAACACGCCCGTCAGTATTGACGAATCACGCGCACCTAATCAGTTGGTAAACAGCCTTGCAATCCGGACGATGGATCGTCGTCCTTGCGTTTAGCCTAGCGATGCACCACTAGCCTGCTCTTAACTGTGCGGTCATTCAGGGCTACCCCCTTTTCCGGTGGGACTTCCCTGAAGTGTAAGAAGGGGGTAGCCCTGAGACCGCTTGAGTTGAGCAATCTAGTCCAGAGGGATTTACGAAGGGGCAACCAACTGACAGCGGCGCGTGATTTTATTATTTTTAGCTACCAACGCCCCCACAAGCTGAAGTCTGGGGCTATACAAAAAAGTCCACCTGCGCGGACTAGATAAATATCCTCATCGTTCCCAGTCAGATGTTGGGAATGCTTTTCGGAAACCCCAGCCTCCATTACTACCAGGTTTCAGGGATTATTCCCCGATTGCTATTAAGTACATCTGTACTATAATGTTCAAAATGGTATCGCTACTTCAACCCCAACAAATATGTCAGATCAGCCTCGTACCCGCCAGGAACTCTACGATCGCATCCGACAAACGGGAAAAGAGGAATTCATCCTCGAAGAGATGATACGTTATGGGTTCTGGCCTGCACAAGGTGAGATACCGCAAGATCCAGCCGATGACATTCGGCGGATGGGAGAGATCCGGAGAGAACTGGATGAACTGCGACAGCAGAGTTCGCGTCTTCACAACGAAAAAGAACTTCGCAAGCAGCTACTCAAGCAACGCCTCGCCGAGTCGCGGCGAAAGCGACAGGAGACGAAAGAACGGCGGGAACGGGAAAGGCAAGAACGAGCGGAAGAGTGGCGGCAAAGAAAAGAGCGAGAAATCCTTTATCTCGGTGAAGATGTCTCAGGTGGACTTAACTATACTGAGTGCGATGAGGAAAGGTTGCGAAGTTATGGATTACCTTTGTGCGGTACACCCTACGAAATTGCCGCTGCAATGGGAATTACTGTGGGACAATTGCGCTTTCTCGCTTTTTCCCGCAAGACTTCGACAATTTCTCACTATATCCGCTTCAAGATTCCTAAAAAAACGGGTGGAGAAAGGCTAATTTCCGCACCGATGCCACGCTTGAAGCAGGCACAGCATTGGATTTTGGGCAATATTTTGGAAAAGCTGGAACTGCACGATGCAGCTCATGGTTTTAGACGCGATCGCTCTATTGTCAGCAACGCTCAACCTCACGTAAAACGTGATGTAATTATCAATTTTGACCTAAAAGATTTCTTTCCCTCAATTTCCTATAAGCGCGTGAAAGGACTTTTTCAATCATTCGGTTATTCAGAAGCTGCGGCAACAATTTTTGGGTTGCTGTGTACGCAACCGGATATCGAGGAGGTTGAATTAGACGGCAAAAGTTACTATGTTGCGCTTACAGAACGCCACTTGCCGCAAGGTTCGCCAGCTTCTCCAGCAATTACTAATCTAATGTGTCGCCGCTTAGATAGACGACTTACCAATATGGCTGACGAATTGGGTTTTGTTTATACTCGCTACGCTGACGATTTAACTTTTTCTGCTTCTGGTGACAGTCTCCGCAATATCTGCAACATTCTCAAACGCACTCAGTCAATCGTGACTCACGAAGGGTTTACGATTAACGAACAGAAGACTAGAATTTTGCGGAAAAATCGGCAGCAGGAAGTTACTGGCGTTGTGGTGAATGATTATCCAAATATTTCTAAAAAAGAGCTAAAACGTTTTCGTGCTACTTTGTTCCAAATTGAGAAAGATGGCTTAGAAGGTAAGCATTGGGGACATTCTGATAATGTGATGTCTTCGATTCAGGGTTATGCCAATTTTGTCGCTATGGTTAATCCGCAAAAGGGTGTTGAGTTTCAAGAGCAAATTCGACGAATTCGAGATAAATACAGACGCTAATACTGAAAAAAAAATTATCACGGGTTAGCGATATATCTGTAGGGGCATGCCAATGCCATGCCCCTACAAATTTTGATTTTTTTGAAATTTAATAAATATGCAATTTTTTCCCTAAAAAATCCGAAATTTCCATCTCTACTCTTGTAGTTTATCTAAGTCACAAATCACCAAAACGGCATTTTCAACTCGACGCTAGAAACTGCACAAAATATCTAGAGGACGCTACAAATGAAAGCAACTTACTCCCTGAGTCAATCGCTTATTGCAGCCGCTACCCCGTCCACTGTAGACCTGATTGTTAGTTTCAAGGCTGAAGAAGAAACCTGCAACAAAGTACCGCGTCTTCCGCTTAATTTGAGTGTAGTAATTGATAGATCGGGTTCGATGGCGGGAGCGCCACTTAAGAATGCTATTCAAGCTGCACAAAGGCTTGTGGAATATTTGACACCGGAGGATTTTCTTTCAGTTGTAATTTATGACGATACGCCGGAAACGATTCTTCAGCACCAACTGGTTCAGGATAAAGCTGTCATTCGTTCGCTAATTGGTAAAGTAAAAGCTGGCGGGTGTACTAACTTGAGTGGCGGCTGGTTGATGGGATGCGACAATGTAAAATCTCAGCAGTCCACAGAACGCATCAATCGCGTTTTATTATTAACAGATGGACAGGCAAATGTTGGGATTACCGATTCTCAGGTATTAATTAACACTGCAAGACAACAAGCTGAACAAGGAATCATTACAACAACTTTAGGGTTTGGAACTTATTTTAATGAAGATTTGCTCATCGGTATGGCAAATGCTGCCGGGGGAAACTTCTATTTCATCCAATCGCCTGACGATGCTACTGATGTATTCAGAATCGAACTAGAAAGCCTCACGTCTGTTGTCGCGCAAAATCTGACGGTGACGCTGCAACCAGAGGATTCTGTACAAATTACCGGGATTCTCAACAATTACCGATCCAATCCGATTGGCAACAATCTGGAAGTTTTCTGCGGCGATGTTTATGAGGTAGAAAATAAGCAGTTAGCTGTAGAATTGTCAATACATCCGCAAGCAAATCTTGGGGTAAAAAATATTGCCACCGTTGCTTATAAATATCAAGCGGTTGTCGATGGCAGCATTCAACAATTCACTGACGAAATCCCGATTAGCCTAACCGTTGCTGATGCTGAGTCAGCCAACAATGTGCAGCCAAATGCAGCGGTTGTAGAGCAAACAAGTAAGCTGAGGATTGGTAAGGTAAAAGATGAAGCGATCGCACTCGCTGACAAAGGAGATTATACCGCCGCATCCCAGAAACTTCGCAAGACAATTGAGGATCTCAAGCTCAAAGCATTGCATGAATCCTTTGAAGTTGCCGAAGAGATGGAACAACTGGATTATTATGCACAACGCCTGGAGAGCAAAAAGTTTGATAGTGTCAGTCGCAAGGAGATGCGAGATCAATCTTACCAAGCTCTTACACGCGATCGCGGCGATTTGAAATTACGCGGACTTGCTGCGAGTGCCAACAGCTTACAGGCGGTTTCCAGCGTGGATGCGGGAGTTTTGGTGAAATGCGATCGCATTAGTGGTAAGTTGCGGATTCACGTCATTTCTGACGGTTACAATCCTGATTTTAATGTGCAATTCCCTCGTAATATTCGGGAAGAAGGTGTCACCTACATTGTTGATGAAATTAATCTATCTGCTAACGGTAGCTTTTATCGCGTCTCCGGTAACATTCGCCGCTTAGTGCAACCTGGACAAGAACGCGCCGCATCATCTCAAAATGGTACATCTTCTTCCAGCCCAAAACGACAAAAGCTGAATGCACCTGCTTCTGCTGCCGATTTAGAAACAATTGATACTGTAGGTGATGGAGTTCTCGTGCAGTGTGTGAAAGAAGGCAGTAAATTGAGAGCGAGAGTCGTGTCCGATGGGTACGATCCTAACTACAATATCCGCTTTCCCCGCGACATTCGCGAAGAAAACGTTCTCTATGTGGTTGACGAAGTGGAAGAGGCAAAGAATGGCGGATCTTATGTCGCTTATGGAAAGATTTGCAGGTTAGTTCAATAGTAATTTTTTAACGCAAAGGTACGCAAAGGATAGCGCAGAGGTAGGCAAAGAGTGTCTGTGTTCTTTGCACTATCCTTTATCCAAGATTCTTTTTCAATCGTGTGTCTGCTGAAGAAGCCATGTAGGTTGGGTTCCACTATCATTCAAACCAACAACTATAGTCGTAACTATTTAATTTTGCGTTTCCTAGGCTCAACCCAACCTACTGAATCATATCTTTGAACTAAACCAATTTCTTAATATCCCCAAAAGCGCGATAAAATCCGCCGCGAGAAGATTCGCGCACCTCTTCCACCAGATAACGCGCACCTTCAGAGCGAATATCCTGAGGAAATTGTACTTTCCAACTAGGATTGTAACCGGGAGAAACAGCGCGTATCCTTAACTTCCCGCCTTCTTTGAAACATTCCACAATTACACCTTGACTAGTGTTCGATGTCGTTTCTAAAGTATTAGAAGGAACGGCTGCGGCAACGGAGGTAGGTGCTTTAATATTAATAACCTGGGGAACTGTACCCGCTTGCGCTGCTTTGATTACGGCTTCACTGGCATCGATGCAAGCAAGAGAACCATCGGTGGTGACGATGTAGAGATGGTCATTTAAAAACTGCATGGAAAAAGCAGAACCGCAGCCAGTGGCTAGTTTCCAAAGACGCTCTCCTTGTTGACTAAAACAATAAATTGAGGAGCAATTATCGCCTGCAAAGACATATTTACCTTCTTCAGCAGTCGCGCAAGAATAAACAGGCGCATCACATTGATATATTGTGCTAACTTCCCCTTTCTTAGTGAAGCAATAAACTTGATTCTCACTAGTACTAGCATATACAAATGCTTCTTCTTGCCAGCCAAATAGTACCTCACCGCGAGTTTTCTGGTTCCAGATTTTCGTTCCATCTTCCCAGTCATACATGGTTACGCCGTTGCTGTGTCCGTGATAAATTCCAATCTCATCGCAGCGCACCATCCAGCCATACTCGCCACTACTTTTTTTAGTCCATTGAGACTCATCTTCGTGATTGATAGTTGTAACATTTCCAGCGTCATCAGAAACACCGAGAATGGCATCTTTAATATCAAGCCAGAAGATATTTACATTGGGGGCAATTTCATAAGCGACACGCGGAATTTTTCCGGTCAAATCGTATACTTTGCCATCATCGCATCCCGCATAAAGCCAGCCTTCATCAGCGACAATGCACTTCACGCCGTCAGGAAGCCGAAACTGATTTTGCACAATTCCCGTATGGCTGAGAGCGAAAATTTGACCCCCTTGATTGCCAACCCAACAGCGCAACTTGTCAATAAAGATGCCGAAAGCAGGGGAAGAAGAGGCAAATTTCCAAACTACAGGTGCTTGGTTTGCAGTTGAGCGATCGCTCTTTATTTCCCGTCGAGTCACGGGACGTTTACTTCGCACTCCCATAACTGCTTGTTCGTAACCCTTCTTCAGTTTCTCGTTAATCTTTTTAGTCGCCTCAGCTTTGGCTTTTTCCGGTGTTGGATAGATTTTAACCTGAGTTTGTCCTGAGTCGCCAATGCGACCGTAACGAATTGATACTTCCGTACCGTTGACAATTACTTCATAAAATTTGTGAGAACTACTATCTGACTCTGACAATTCTAGATACGTTTTCTCTTGAGTCATTTTTTCCTCCAATTCTGTATGTATTGATAAATATCTGTCTCACCTCAAATTTTCCATTCTTAATCCAGTATTCTGCCGGATTAAAAGGGTAAAAATCAATTTTAAAAAATAGCAGAAATCATTTTTTGATTTTGCCTTTAGCATTAATAAATGACAATCAGTAATATCTCAGCCCAAGCTCACTTCCTTGGATTCGTATATGTATGTCAACTTTATATCAAATAAATATAGTAATTGAAGTAAAATTAAGAAAAAATTCTATTTGTTAACTTTTTATAAAAACTAGACACAAAACATTTTTTATTGATAAATACAGATTTATATATTCTTTCTAAAATCATTAACATCCCAGTCTTTTCGGTTGGTCTTGCAATCCTTAAAAATTCACCACTGGCAGGCGAATCTCAAGAATAAGTTTTTTGAACGAGGATTAGATGCAGTTCCAGATGGCAAGCAATGTTTTTACAAGCATTAAAATACACTTGGTTAGACTCTTTTAATCCTTTTTACTCAAACTATCTCTAACATTTGGCTACATTTATTTGGACAAGTCAAGAAAGCAATTAGTATTTTAGGTTACATTTTTTAGAGTGTCAGAAAGATGACTTTCCCAAACTGTGTATACACTGATATTCACTGAGGAGCAAACTATATTTCCGTATAAATACGCTTTCAATTAATCGAATAAAGTTTTAATTTTACTTCAGCACAATAGGCTGATCTAGTGTTCACTTACAAAAAGCGTCTCTAACTGGACTGGATCGCCTACAAATCCGTAAATGGAATAATTATGAGAACAATTCCGGGATATCAGATTTTTGAGCTAATTTATGAAAGTAGCAAGTCGCTTGTGTATCGAGGATGCCGACTTCAGGATAATTTGCCTCTTATTCTTAAAGTTATCAAAGAAGACTATCCATTACCAGAAGAAATTTCTAGGTATAAGCAAGAATATGAAATTACCCGTTCGTTGAATATAGATGGTGTTGCTAAAGCGTATGATTTAAAATCATATCAAAATACTCTAGTAATGCTCTTGGAGGATTTTGGGGGTCAATCTCTAAAGATATTGATGGACAAACAAAATTTTACAGTTTTAGACGCTATGAAAATTACTATAAAAATTGTTGAAACTTTAGCTAAACTGCATAATTTAAACATTATTCACAAAGATATTAATCCATCTAATATTGTTTTTGATCCAAAAAGTAGGCAAGTCAAATTTATTGATTTTGGGATTTCCAGCGTTTTGTCGCGGGAAAACCCTACCCTAAAAAATCCCAATGTTTTAGAAGGCACTCTTGCCTATATGTCGCCAGAGCAAACTGGCAGAATGAATCGTTCGCTGGATTATCGTACTGACTTTTACTCCCTTGGCGTTACCTTCTACGAGCTTCTCACTGGCAGACTACCTTTTAATGGTACTGATGCAATAGAGTTAGTACATAATCATATTGCGCTTACGCCAATTCCGCCTCATAAGCTTAATCAAAACATTCCCAAAGCAGTTTCGGACATTGTTATGAAATTGCTGGCTAAAACTGCTGAAGATAGATATCAAAGTGCTTATGGAATTCAAGCGGATTTAGAATATTGTCTAACTCAATTAGAAATAAATAACCAAATTCCAGAGTTCTCTCCCGGTCGTCATGATATCTCTAATAAATTTCAAATTCCTGAGAAGCTCTATGGCAGAGAGCAAGAAATTAATACTTTACTAACAGCATTTGAACGAGTGAGCCAATTCTCGTTTGGTAAGCCAATGCCAGGGGATATTGAGATGATGTTGGTGTCGGGTTATTCTGGCATCGGCAAGTCATGTTTAGTGCAAGAAATTTATAAACCAATCACTCAACAGCGAGCTTATTTCATTTCAGGGAAATTTGACCAGTTTCAGCGGAGTATTCCCTATTCTGCTGTCGTCAGCGCCTTTTCTGCCTTAATCCAGCAACTTTTAACGGAAAGCGAAGCACAGCTCAACCAGTGGAAAGAAAAACTCCTAGAAGCCCTTGGCTCTAACGGGCAAATTATTATTGATGTTATTCCTGAGGTAGAACTCATTGTCGGTTCTCAGCCTAGAGTTCAAGAATTAGGGCCAACTGAATCCCAAAACCGCTTTAATTTAGTCTTTCAAAACTTTATTCGGGTATTTTGCCAACAAGAACATCCATTAGTCATCTTTCTGGATGATTTGCAGTGGGCTGACTCTGCCACGCTCAAATTGATGGAGTTGATGATGACGGATGATCAAACGCACTATCTATTTCTCATTGGAGCATATCGGGATAATGAAGTCAGCTCCACTCATCCCTTGATGATGACGCTGGATAGTTTACGCGATGATGGAGCTATCATCAACCAGATTAATCTAGCACCTTTAGAACTTGAGCATATTACCCACTTGATTGCTGACACCTTGCATACGGATAGGGAATCAGTAAGATCCTTAGCTTCCCTCATCCTGCGTAAAACAGAAGGAAATCCCTTCTTTGTCAATGAATTTCTAAAAACCCTATATCAGGAAAACCTGCTTACCTTCACCCCCCCTCAGACCTTTCTTACTCAGGGGGAAGAAGAGGCAAGTAAAGCCCTATGGCAATGGGACATCGCTCAAATTGAAGCGTTGGGTATTACTGATAATGTTGTCGAATTAATGATAGGAAAATTAAAAAAATTGCCGAATTCAACACAGCAGGCTTTACGGTTAGCAGCTTGTGTCGGCAATAGTTTCGATTTAAATACCCTGTCTATCATTTATGAGAAATCAATTTATGAAACTTTTAAAGACCTTTTGCCAGCTCTGAAAGAAGAATTAATTAAGCCTACTTCTGTGTTGGAAACGATCGAAGAGGAAGGGGTTAGTTCTCAACTATTAGTTTTTAATTATAAATTTTCACACGACCGCGTGCAACATGCAGCTTATGCACTGATTGATAACTCGCTTCAAAAAGCAGTTCATCTCAAAATTGGCAATCTCCTTTTAGCAAGTACGCCTTTGGAAGACCAGATAGAAATAATTTTTAAATTAGTCGATCATCTAAATATCGGTTCTGACTTAATTGTCGATGAAGAGGCAAAAATTGAATTAATAATATTGAATTTGGAAGCAGCTCGAAAAGCGAAAGATGCAACCGCATACAGCTCAGCACTTCACTATTTGACTGCTTGTATGAATGTTTTACCAAGCGATATTTGGGTAAAACGCTACGATTTAGCTTTTTCATTGCATAAAAAACGAGCCGAAATTGAGTATTTAAACGGTAATTTTGCTCAGTCTGAAGCCTTGCTGGAGCTAACCCTATCTCAAGCAAAATCAGTCCTCGACAAAGCTGAAGTTTATAATATGCTGATTGTGCAGCATACCATGCTTGCTAAATATCAAGAGGCAATTCAAGCAGGGCGTAATGCTCTTAGTCTGCTAGGAATTGACTTACCTGAAGGGGAATTAGCAACAGCAGTTGAGCTAGAACTAGACGAAGTTAATAAGAAATTAGAAAACCAAGAGATTGCGTCTTTAATTAATTTAGAAAGAATAAAAGTTCCCGAAGTAAAAGCAGCAGTCAAATTATTGGCAAATATGGGACCTCTGGCATATTTTGTTAATTTTGACCTTTGGCAGCTAGTTACGGTTAAAACAGTTAATCTTTCTCTCACCTATGGTTATGCATCAGGAGCAGCGTATAGCTACTCTTGTTATGGAATGATACTTAGCACAATTTTAGGGAATTCTCACTCTGGTTATGAGTTTGGGGTGCTAGCAACTAAACTAAGTAATAAGTTTAATAATGTAGCTCAAAAATGTGCAGAACTTGTGGTTCTTGCCAATTATTTGAGTAATTGGGTGAAGCCAATTAAGTTTAGTCATACAATTAATGATGAGGCATATAAAACGGGGCTAGACTTTGGAGATTTGCAATGGGCAGGTTATACTCGTCTTCACAAAGTCATTGCTTCCTTCCATCAATGTAAAAGTTTAGAGCAAAGTTTAAAACAGATACCTCAGTCTTTGCTATTTTGCCAAAAGAGTAAAAATCAATGGGCAATTGATATAATTTTAGGTTATAACCTAGCGGTGTCGAACTTGATAGGCATGACTGCTGGAACCTTATCTTTTGAAAATGATGGGATTAGCGAATCCAACTTCTTGACAAGTTGCGAACAACATCAAAGTTCGGCGGCAATTTGTGAATTTCATATTTTAAAAACCCAAATTCTTTACTTATACGAAAAACCGGATTTAGCTTTGAACAGTAGCTTGTTAGCTTCAAAGCTACTTACTTCTATCTTCGGTCATATCTCAGTATCTACACATAACTTTTATGACTCACTGATTCTAGTTGCTCTTTATCCGAATGCTTCAGAATCTGTACAAAAACAATCTTGCGAGACGTTAGCAGCAAATCAAAAGCAGATGAAGATTTGGGCAGACAACTGTCCAGAAAATTTTCTACACAAGTACCTGTTAGTAGAAGCTGAAATTAGTCGCATCACTGGCAATGATTTAGAGGCAATAGACTTGTATGAACGCGCCATTGAGTCCGCAAAAGAAAATGAGTTTATTCAGAATGAAGCTTTAGCGAATGAACTCGCTGCTAAGTTTTGGTTAGCGAAAGGAAAAGAGAAGTATGCTAAAGTCCATATTACAGAAGCTTATTACGGCTATCAACGTTGGGGAGCTAAGCGCAAAGTAGAAGATTTAGAGGAAAAATATCCGCACTTTCTGACTAAAACATCTATTCTGCCTCGCGTCAAAGATACTCCCACGACTACTGGACATTCCTCTACGGGTAGTAGTTCTAATACGTTGGACTTCACCACTGTGATGAAAGCTAGTCAAGCGATCGCTGCTTGTATCGTGTTGGATAAGTTACTGGCTTCTTTAATGAAAATATCTATCGAGAATGCTGGCGCACAAAAAGGTTTACTACTCTTGGTAAGAGATGAAAAACTGCTGATTGAAGCCCGTTCATCGGTTGAATCAAAAGAGGTTGTTGTTCGGCAGTCAACTCCGCTTAAAGGTTGTCAAGAGTTACCTCTGACAGTGATTAATTATGTAAAGAGAACTCGCTCAGATGTGGTTCTAAATGATGCAGCTAGTGAGGGAAAGTTTATTAATGACTCTTATATAGAGCTAAATAAATTGAAGTCCGTTCTCTGTATGCCTATCCTTAATCAAGGGAAATTAATCGGTATTCTCTATTTAGAAAATAATCTAACATCCGGAGCTTTTACTCCCGATAGGATAGAAGTTTTAAGAGTACTTTCAGCTCAGGCAGCAATTTCTCTGGAAAATGCTATGCTTTACAATTCGATGGAACAAAAAGTCCAAGAGAGGACGCATGAGCTAAATGAAAAAAATGTACGGTTATCCCAAACTCTACAAGAACTTAAGCGTACTCAGACGCAATTAATTCAGACCGAGAAAATGTCAAGCTTGGGTCAATTAGTAGCGGGTGTTGCCCACGAAATTAACAACCCAGTTAACTTTATCTATGGCAACCTTGTCCACGTTAATGAATATACTCAAGACTTACTAAACCTAATGCAGCTATATGCCAAGCATTATCCCAATCCGGTGTCTGAGATTCAAGACGAAGCGGAGGCGATAGAAGTAGATTTCTTAGTTGAAGATTTACCAAAAATGCTGTCGTCGATGAAGGTGGGGGCTGACAGAATTCGTCAAATTGTCCTGAGTTTGAGGAATTTTTCGCGCCTTGATGAGGCAGAAATGAAAGAGGTCGATGTTCACTCAGGGCTAGATAGTACGTTGTTAATTCTGCAAAACCGCCTGAAAGCTAAGACAGAAATTCCCGCTATTAAAGTGATTAAGGAGTATGGTTCGCTGCCGCTCATAGAGTGTTATGCAGGTCAGCTTAACCAAGTATTTATGAATCTTCTGGCTAATGCGATCGATACTTTGGAAGAAGCCATGAATAATGGTTCAAAAACAATAGGAGATTACCAGGAAATAGCCCAGGCATCTTGTTTATCTTCCTGGGAACGAAAAGAACAAAATTCTCATAACCAATTGCGAATTAGCGATTACCAATTACCGACAATCCGGATTCGCACCTGTGTCGTAGACGAAAGTCGGGTTCTGATTGCCATTGCTGATAATGGCCCTGGGATGACAGAGGAAGTCAAAAAACGTATTTTCGATCCTTTCTTTACTACAAAACCGATTGGTAAAGGGACAGGGCTAGGGTTAGCAATTAGTTACCAGATTGTGGTGGAAAAACACGGCGGTCAATTACAATGTTTTTCCACACTTGGGCAGGGAACTGAATTTATTGTTGAGATTCCGATCCGTCCGCAACATTAACCTTTGTCTTCAGAAGCCGATCTCCTTTATCAGATAGAGGACAAGCAGCATTCTCAGTAATTTTGCTTAAACATTTCTTTATGTAAAGCTCATAGTTACGCACATTCACATACGCACATTCACGGTGGACTAGGGATGTAGAGAAAGGCTACCACTGAGGGGTAAGGTTAGCGGGAAGAGATAAGTCATGCAGCTCCTAGACAATTGCTCGATTGCTACCGAGAGAAAAGTAGGACTTCACCAATTGTATGTAGAAGATATCGTGAGATGCACCACGCTATCAGAAGCAGTGCTGATGGTAAATAAGGCTTATGATTTCCACCGTCATCCTTACTTTATGTGGATGCAGGCACCCTCTACCTCACGGGCACAATTTCTTTGCACACAGCTACCAATTTGTTTTGCAATTGAGTCATTTTCGCAATCATTAGCGGCAGTTTTGGCTCGGACTCCAGTATTAGAACGGCGACTTTCGGTGATGGAAAACGTGGCTGAAGAACATGGTCACGGCAATTTATTGACCTCTCACAAATACACCTTCCGCCAATTTTTGCGGGCTTTAGGTGCCACTCCAGAAGATTTAGAAATACCCTGTCCTGCATCAGTGTTAGCTTTCAATCATTCACTTCTGGGCTACTGTCTGACGCAATCAAGTGAAGCGGGTGGAGCCGCTTTGGGGATGCTGGAGCATCTGTATTCGAGTGTTAGTGGGATGATCGCCCGCACGATTAACGAGCGAGGTTGGGCAGCACCGGGTAGCCAGTCACACTATACTGTCCACGAGGAACTTGACGTAGAACACGCACGAGAACTGTTGACTTTGGCAGAACCCAGTTGGGAGGAGCCACGCAACCGCGCTCATGTTGCTCAAGGGCTGGTGCTGGGTGCCCACTACTTATGGGCTTTGTACGAATAGTAAGCCACGGTAAGAGCGATCGCTACATCACAGAGTACAGCGATCGCTCTTATCTTCCGACCTGTGCATTCTCAATACAGGTTCTTAACTGTTCGGTGAGAACCTGGACATGGGGTTTCTTGAGCATGGTTAGGTGATTGCCAGGAATGTTATAAATTTCCACTCCTCCTCCAGCTAGCTCGCCCCAACCCATACTTGGATCTTGATTCGCAGCGATATTTTGTTCGCTATTTTTCAAAAGAGTAATTTTGCTAGGATAGACTTGCGGCACATAGCTAAGCGCTGCTTGACTATTCGCTTGAAAAACCCTAAGTATCGATTTACTTCTTAATTCTTTTAATATTCGTTTTTTAGATTCTTTAGAGATTAGCTTGCTTTGGGGCTTGTCGGTAGCAGCAATCAGATAAAAATAATCCATAAAATAAGGCCATATATATCGCGCTCCTGTGGTCAGGAGAAACAATAAACCGTCCCAGAAAGAAGGTTTATTGTTAGAAACTGGGGCTGAAGTATCCAGTACAGCAAGTAGAGCTACTTTTTGCCCAGATTTCTGCAATTGTTGAGCCATTTCAAAAGCAACCAAACCGCCAAAAGACCAACCTCCTAAAAAATAAGGGCCATTCGGCTGCACTGCACGTAAGGCATCAATATAATAAGCCGCCATATCCTCAATCCGAGTTAATGGGGATTGTTCTCCGTCTATACCCAGAGGTTGTAACCCGTAAAAGGGTTGCTCTGTTCCTAAATGATATGCGAATTCATAATAAGGAAAGACAACTCCAAAAATGGGATGAACGCAGAAGAAAGGTGGATTTGAACCTTTAGGCTGAATGGCAACCAAGGGCGACCAAAATGGAGAATCTGTTTCTGGAGATAGCGTGCTGGCTAGACCTTCAATAGTTGGATTTAAGAAGAGAGTAGATAGCGGTAATTCGCGTTCAAATTGCTTTTTTATCTGCTCCATGAGGGTTATACTCAGCAGCGAATTCCCCCCTAAATCGAAGAAGTTATCGTGAATACTTACACGCTTGATGTTAAGAACTTCTGCCCAAATTTTTGCAAGGGTTGATTCAGTAGGATTACGAGGCTCAATGTAAGCTTTATCTAAGGATGGGTTAGTCGAATTATCGTGTTCTGGTAAGTTATGACGATCGAATTTACCATTAGGTGTTAAAGGCAGAGATTCTAGCACGACAAAAGCTGAAGGAACCATATACTCTGACAACTTCTTCTTTAGAAAATCACGGAGTTCAATGATTGTAGGGGTAAAGTTTTGGGCTGGTACGATATAAGCGACTAAACGCTTATCACCAGAAACTTTCTCTATAGTAATTACTACCGTTTCTCTGACTGCTGGATGCTGAGTCAGCACTGCCTCAATCTCTCCCAGTTCAATGCGGAAGCCGCGAATTTTCACCTGGTCATCAAGGCGACCTAAAAACTCAATTTTGCCGTCTGGTTGATAACGAGCTAAATCGCCAGTTTTATAAATTGTAGAGATACGAGAGTTTTTGTCTCTATAAGAGTTAAAAGGATTAGGAATAAACCGTTCAGCAGTTAAATCGGGGCGATTGAGATATCCCTGCGCCAGTCCATCACCGCTGATGTACAATTCGCCAGTAATTCCGATGGGTAACGGCTGTAAATGGGCATCTAATATATAAATTTGAGTATTAGAAATTGGGCGACCAATGGAGGGTTTGTGACTGTCGTTGCTAATTTCTGCAATCGTCGCCCAAACAGTTGCTTCTGTTGGCCCATAAGCATTAAAAAACTTACGATCAACAGCCCAGCGCTTTACAATATTCTGCGAACAAGATTCGCCTGCACAGATGATAGTTTGCAGCGCAGGAAGTTTTTCTGGTAATACTGCGAGTACAGTAGGCGGGAGCGTGGCGTGAGTAATCGCATTCTCGCGCAATAACTTGATTAAGGGTTGTCCAGGCAGAAGAGATTCTTTTTTGGCTAAATAGAGAGTTGCTCCCGATCGCAATGCCATGACAATCTCGAAGATTGAGGCATCAAAACTTAAGGATGCAAATTGCAGGATGCGATCGCTTGGCTGTACCTTGAAAACTTCGAGCTGAGCTTCTGCTAAGTTAGATAGCCCTCTGTGCTGCACTAAAACGCCTTTTGGTTTTCCAGTTGAACCAGAGGTGTAGATGACATAAGCTAGATTTTCAGATGTTACGTTGCTGCTTGGGTTGTGTTGGGGATGGTGAGCGATCGCATCCAAGTCCGTATCCAAACAAACGACAGACAAACTGTCTTGGCAATCCCCCCAACAGGTCTTCAACAGGGAGGATAGATGGGAATGAGTTAGCAAGATGGATACCTGAGCGTCCTCTAGCATGAAGCTAAGACGTTCTTGTGGATAGGTCGGATCTAAAGGCAGGTATCCTCCTCCCGCTTTGAGGATGCCTAACAGTCCTACAATCATCTCTAAAGAACGCTCTACACAGATACCAACTAGAACGTCTGGAACTACCCCCAATTGTTGCAGGTGGTGTGCAAGTTGATTGGCTCTGATGTTGAGTTCGCGGTAGGTTAATTGCTGATTTTCAAAGATGAGCGCGTTCGCGAAGCGTGCGTTTAGCGCAATCGCATCCGGGGTCTGCTCTACTTGTGCCTCAAACAACTGATGAAAACACTGGTTTTGCGGGTAATCTCTTCTGGTATTATTCCAATCAATTAAGAACTGTTGCCGTTCGGCTGCTGTTAATAAAGGCAACTCGCAAAGGCTTTGCTCTGGATTTGCGACGATACCTTCCAGCAGCGTTTGAAAATGCCCCAACATCCGGGTAATGGTAGCATCATCAAATAAATCGGTGCTGTAAATTACCTGTCCTTTGATAGCTTCCGGCGATTCCCACAGGTGAAACTCTAGGTCAAACTTAGCGCTGGGGTTGTCAAAATCTAGATGCGAGAGTGTTAACCCAGGTAACTCTAGCGCCTCGATAGGTGTATTTTGCAGGCTAAATGCAACCTGAAATAATGGATGCTGGCTCAGGTTACGCTCTGGATGCAGTTCTTCTACTAGCTTCTCAAAGGGTAAGTCTTGATGGGCATAAGCGCCTAGCGCCACCTCCCGGACTCTGCTCAGCAATTCCAGAAATGTTGGATTACCGGATAAATTAGTACGCAGCACCAAACTATTGACAAAAAAGCCAATTAAACCCTCAATTTCGCGGCGGTTGCGGTTAGCAATGGGTGAGCCGACAACAATATCTTCTTGCTGTGTATAGCGGTAAAGTAAGGTTTGAAATGCCGCCAAAAGGGTCATGAAGAGAGTAACGCCTTGGCGCTGCGAAAGTGCCTCTAGTTCCTCACTCAGGCTTTTCGGTAACTCTAGAAATTGCGTTGCGCCTTGATAGGTTGGAGCCGCTGGGCGAGGTTTGTCAGTGGGCAAGTTAAGTGAGGGAAGATTGTTCAGTTGCTGCTTCCAGTAGGCTAACTGAGTCTCTAAAACTTCACCCTGTAGCCATTCGCGCTGCCAGTCTGCAAAGTCTGCATATTGGATCGGTAGTTCTGGCAAAGGCGATCGCTCGTTATTGCCAAAAGCGGTATACAGCGTTCCGAGTTCCCGAATTAGCACCCCAATCGACCAGCCATCGGAGATAATGTGATGCAGATTCAGCAAAAGTACGTGTTCTGAGGAATCTAGCTGTAGCAGCATCACTCGCAGTAACGAGTCTTGAGATAAATCAAAAGGACGCGATCGCTCCTCAGTGGCTAGTCGTCGAGTTTCCGCTTCCCGTTCGGTTGCAGATAGATGCCGCAAATCTATAAGGGGCAAAGGTATGGTTAAGCTGGGAGCAATGACTTGAACAGGTTGCCCATCGAGCATCCTAAAAGTGGTACGCAAAGCTTCATGGCGACGCACGATTTCGTTGAACGTCTCCTCCAGCGCCCAAGCGTTGAGCGAACCCGTCAGGCGAAGTGCAGTCGCTACATTGTAAAAGGTATTGCCAGGGAATAGCTGGTCGAGAAACCACAGCCGCTGCTGGGCAAAAGATGCCGGAAAGACAAAAACCTCCGCTTCTTGCTCAGTTACTTCTTGCTCAGTGTTGAGTGCTTTCTCATCAACCGTGAGGTCGTTGTCGGTAAAATTCTGAGTCATCCGCAGATTGTACCACTGGGCATAGTTGTTCGATTATGTTGCCCATTTCCCCGCTTTCTGATCTTCACGGAGGCTGATTAGGCTGCGTCTATTCCGCGCAAAGACGGTACAGAAGATTCATCAACTGTTCCCCATCTTCCAGATAGGTCACGTACTCGCTTTCGCTTATCTTAACGTCCTTACCTTCCATATCTGAACCGTAGCGCTCAGCCATGACGACAATTGGCGTAGTGTTGAGCAGTTCCGCCCCCTGACATATACGCCGTCCCAGGTTAATAACCTCGTCTATCGGCATATCGAACTGGTTAATCAAAATCAGACTAGGGCGATCGCGCACACCACGCGCTAGGGCGATCGCGTCTTCTTCCTGTAGCGCCTCAATCACGTGGTAGCCCCAGATGGAAAGGTTATATTTCAGGAGCGGGCGTGTATCGTCATCTAGTTCAAATATCAGAATTGTCGGTAGCCTATCTTTTTTCTGGTTCATTTGTTGTCCTTTTGCTCCTCTTTAGACCGTTACTTGCAGACTGAGGAGAAGAGACCCTCTTCCAGCCTGACTTAATCTCTACGCAACCTGTACGCGATTGGATGAGGAGCAACGAAAGTGCTTCACTTTCTGCCGCACGAGTGAAGGTGAGAACCCTTTGATCAGCCATCTCTGTCCTTGGCTCCCAGCAAGCGATCGTATTCCTCTCTGAGAACCTGGAAACACTCGCACGCAGTCGCTTCCAGCCCCGCCTGATCCAGGATCTGGACGCGACCCCGGTTGTACCGAATGAGATCCCTCTCCTGAAGCTTTTGGGCGGCTTGGGTGACACCAGCGCGGCGCACGCCCAGCATGTGACCGAGGAACTCCTGGGTAAGCTTAAGGTCATCCGAATCAATGCGGTCTTGGGCTTCGAGCAGCCAGCGTGCTAAGCGTTGATCGAGAACATGGAGGCTGTTGCAGCCAGTGGTTTGCGATATCTGGGCAATCAGGGCTTGTGTGTAGCGCAGCAGTACGTCACGCAGCCCCTTATTGCGATCAAACTCCTCCAGCAGCACCCCTGCATCCACCTTGATCGCACTGCCCGCCATTTGTACGATGTATTCAGTCTGCGTGGTCTCCCTTCCGCCCATGAAGGCATTGACGCCGACCACTTCACGGTTGCCGACTAGACCCGCCTCAACCGTGGAGCCGTCAGTCATGGTGATGGTAATCGAGATCAGGCAATCGATGGGGAAATAGAGATCCTCGATAGTTTCACCAGGATGGTGGAGTATCTTGCCCTGTTCCAGCGAGACTCGCTTCAAGTTGGGAGCAAGCTTCTCGTATACCTCACGGGGTAGGACGCTAAGCAGTCGATTTTCAGTAGTCATCTGGAAAAGTGTTAGAAGTCTTATACAAGTAATTAGACCTCTTGCAGGACTCTCATTGCAGGACCGTACAAAAAAAAGTCTGTAACGATAACCTGAGTTCAGGTTAATTAGGCTCTGAAAGCGCAGAGACCGGAAAGTTTTCTAATCCATTTAGTTGAAGAACAGCAACCAGCAATGTGCAATCCTTGATTAGCCTAATCGCCAATTTTCATTCAGGATAGTTCTAAACGGCATCGGCATTCAGTACGGTTTCGTACTAATAAACCCGATGGATTGAGGAGATTTTTCTTAGCAATGATTGCAATCCGGGTTAAAAAGACAAAACAAAGATTTATAAAGATTTTGAAAGGTAAAAGATGGATAATTTTCGATAAATATTTATCATATTTTAGTCTGTGCAGCATTCAGCCTTTGTTTGTATAGACGCGAATTCATTCAGTTGTCACTTATTTAAAAAAAAATGGGATGCTCCCGATCGGGATGGAATCAGTGCGATCGCAACCTTATTAAATTCACTAGCCAGATCAAAGTGAGAGCGATCGCGCGCAGAGTGTTGCTTGCCCAACTATCGCCTGCACGAGTTCCCCCTCCACCAAGACAAATGTGGTGCGTAATGTTTCAGAGCGATCGCACTTTATCTCAAGTTGAGTTCAGTCAGGAGAGTGGAAGGACTCGCTCCACTGATAACCTGATTGAAAGCGCACTTCGCTTACATTATGAATTTAGAAGATCCCTCATCTAGAGCCTTACTAGCCTTCCTTGAATCGGAACTCTCTCAAAATCGCGCTCTCGGCGATTACCAAACGATGCTGAGAGCGCTATGGAATAAACGAGAAACTCCAACCTTATCTCAGATTCCAACCAAACTTCCACAGGGGTATCGAAGTCTTGCTGTACGGGAATACGTGCGCCAGAACTTCGGTGCTTTACTACCTTACTGGGGGCCGACTGCTATCCGGGGCGATCTAACCGAGAAGAAAGCCCATATTAGTACTTTTATTAGCCTTGTTAACGAGTTATCTAACAATGCTGCTGAAATCAATAGAGTATTCGAGCTAGCAGCAAAGATGGTGGCAGATCACATTAACGCCAAATCTCCCATTATCCAATTACCAATAGCTGGTAAACCACAACAGATATTGACCCAGTTGCTGGCTGTAAAAAGCAGAGGTAGAGTTCAACAGGGTCTTGTATATGCGCTCCTGAAAATTCTATACGAGGAAACTCCTAACATCACTGTGCGTACAAAAGCAGTATTCGCTGGCGACGCTCAAAGCGGACAAAGAGGTGATATTGATGTAAGTGAAAATAACGGGAAAATTCGGTCAGTATTCGAGGTTAAAGCTCAACAGCTTAATCTATCTATTTATGAAGATGTTGTCCGCACGCATACGGTTACTGGAGAGCGCAATTACCCAGTTTTTATCGTGGCTGAGAGCTTTCAAGCTCATTTGTTTAATGAGTACCAGGACGTGTTTATTATCAGGCTTAGAGATTTCTGCCTTACTATCCTAGCAGAGATTGTTTCTTCCAAAAATTTGTCCTCTGATGAGTCTATTCGTCGCGTTTTAGACGTTTACAACAGCGATTTCTGCGACCTCATTCAACAAGACCGAACGCTGCGAGTTGACTACTAAATGGCGCTTGATATCCGAACCAATCCAAGCAACAACAGGCACCGCAACCGCGTCCCCAAAAGCATAACGACCAACGCTTTGGTTCTCTGGAATCCAAAAGCTATCTTCAACTCCTTGAAGGCGTCCGTACTCCCGTGCAGTCATATATCGCATCTTAATTTGGTCAGGTGACACAACGATGAGGATTTGCCTACTGCTACCACCCGACCCAGTTCGCAAGCAACCAGAAATTCCATCATCTCGCGTCTCTAGGCAAACTAAACCTTTACGCATCCGACGATAAGCAGTCAAGTATACAGGTTCTCTAGTTGTTCTCGCTAATCGCTTTGCTTTCTCTAAGCGATGTTTGCTATTGTCTCTGATGTAGGACAACTCCCGTACCAAGGCACTATCGTTAAACCACTTCTGGTGGTCATTTGTATCTACTAAATCAGCTAGAACTGTTTTCCTCGTAGATAAGGGTGACAGTTTCAAAAAGTTCCAAAATAAATCTGAATTATTAATAATTAGCTTTTGCACAGCTAACGGACGGCAAGGATGCTGGAAATAAGTATTATTGTCTTTTATCGCCTGAGTTCCTCTTATAGGTTCAGATGTGTTCAAACCGATAATGAAAACACGGGGGCGGCTTTGCGGTATGAAGTAAGCAGCATTAATAACTAGAACATCACATGAATAACCTAACTGATTAAGTGATGATAGAATTTCCCGGATATCCTTGCCGTTACGTGAGTTCAAAAGACCAGTAACGTTCTCAATTAGTACCGCCTGTGGTAATCTTTTCTCAATAGCAAATTCATTGAGTATACGCATAAACTCAAAGAAGATGCCACTATGTTTCCCCCCTAGTCCCTGTCTATTACCAGCTAATGACAAATCTTGGCAAGGAAATGACGCTGTTACTAGCGTTACATCTGGAACGTTGTGGGCATGAAGATTAGCTATATCGTCAATCTGGAGTTGCTCATTACCGAAGTTTTTGGTGTAAATTTCACCTTTGGCTGGATCAATATCATTAGCAAAAACACACTCGAAGTTTACTTCTTCAAGTCCCTTCCGTACCAAACCTATACCTGCGAAAAACTCAGCAAATCGCAGAGAATTTTGATTAGCAACCAATTGCAACGTGTCAGTCACAATAAAATTTATAATTATTTGTATTGCCTATTAATGTATCACAATCTTCTGATAGATAAGCTAATTTTTACTTACCTTGTTAAGAGAAGATAGATTGATACGACGCCTGTCACGAGAACTTAGTAATAAGATTGGGGCTTTACTTTGCTCATTGCTGTTATTAAAGCTTTCAACCAGTTTAAAAAGTTCAACAATCGCGCAACTCCACCACTTGCACCAGTATGATTAAGGCACTATCTCATGATTTCATTTCAAACCACTCGGTTCTGGCGAATGCACTCTGCATACCAATTGAAGCTGGCTTTGGGAATGCGTTGTTGCGTCTTGTAATCGATATAGGTAATCCCAAAGCGGCGGCTATAACCGTAAGTCCACTCAAAGTTATCCATGAAACTCCAAAGGAAGTAACCTTTGAGGGGATATCCTTCACGAATGGCTCGATGAGCCGCCTTCAAATACTGGCGTAAATACATAATGCGGTCTGTATCAATTACCTCGCCTTGAGCGTTTAGTTCGTCATCGGCAGCGCAACCATTCTCGGTAATGAACACGGGCAAATCTTGTCGCCCAAGCGTGTCGCTAATATGGCGAATACCCCAATAGATGCTCTCAGGAACGATATGCAGCCAAGGCATATTCATTCGCGGGTAGCCTTTGGGGAAGTCAAGAAACTCGTAACCGTATTTATTGTCAGCCGCACGAACATAAGTGCCAGTGTAAATATTGATACCGAGTGCGTCGAGGGGCTGGTGAATGATTTCTAAATCGCCCGACTGAATATCTGGGGCATCGGCTCCCAACTTCTCAAACATTGCTGGACTATAGGCACCCGTCAGCGCTGGAAAAATAATCCCACCATTGAGCCAAGAAGTATGGAAAGCTTGCTGAGCCGCTGTTATATCAGCCGCTGATTCGGTGAGGGGAACGGTGACAGAAATATTGTCTACAAGTGCTACGGAACAGGTAACGGGCGAGGCGGCACGGATAGCTTGACAGCCCATTCCATGAGCGAGGAGGGCATGGTGAGAAGTCTGCCACACTTCTTTGCGAGTTTTGACGCGAGTGCCAGGGGCAAAGGGTGGGTCTTTATCCACATCGTAGGCAAAATCAGTGAAGCAGGGGATTTCGTTGATGGTCATCCAGTTGGTGATGCGATCGCCTAACCGACTGACAACGGCAGTAACATAGTCAGCAAAATCTGAAGCCATCTCCCGGCTGCGCCAAGAACCGTACAAATCCTCTAGTGCTTGAGGACTGTCCCAATGAAACAAGGTGGCGTGGGGTGTAATCCCGTGTTTGTGTAAGCAATCAACTAGGCGCTTGTAGAAATCGATTCCCTTCTCATTCACGTTTCCCCGACCATCAGGAATAATTCGGGGCCAAGCGATACTAAAGCGATAATGCTTGATGCCCAGTTTTGCCATCAGTTCTACGTCTGTTTCGTAGCGGTGGTAATGGTCGCACGCAACAGCACCCGTATCGCCATTCTCAACCCGTCCGGGGGTAGCACTGAAGGTATCCCAGACGCTGGGTTTGCGATCGCCTTCTGTTACCGCACCCTCTATCTGATAAGCGGAGGTAGCCGCGCCCCAGATGAAATTTTCTGGAAATTGGTCGTTGGCTTTCATCTGGGTTACGATTGTTGGTTTTCTTTATTGAGAGAAGATAGCTTCATGCGGCGATTTTCACGAGAAATTGGCACTAAGGCTGGGGCTTTGCTTTGAGTAGTGGTCTGCTGAAAACTAGCGATCGCTTTCGATAATTCTGCAATCGTCGGTGCCTCAAATACGCTACGCAAAGGTAACTCCACCCCGAATGCGTCGCGCACTCTTGAAACAAGTTGAGTCGCTAATAATGAATGTCCTCCTAATTCAAAGAAATTATCGTAAATACCTACTCGTTTAACTCCCAAAACCTCAGCAAAAATTTTCACTAACGCTTCCTCAACCGGAGTTTGAGGTGCAACATAACTTCCTGCCAACTCTAGTTTGACTGGTTCGGGTGTAGGTAAAGCACGGCGATCGACTTTGCCATTAGGTGTAAGCGGTAGAGATTCCAGCACCACAAAAGCCGATGGCACCATGTACTCAGGTAGCTTTTGGGTTAGATAAGTCTGCAATTGAGGGATTAACTTACGGGCTGCTTTTGCTTGCAGGGGATTATTCGCATAAGATTGTAGCGATCGCAATTTAGTGCTGAGTGGCGAAGTAGTTTTCTTGTCTATTCCTTTGCTTACAAACACTACATCGTAGCGTCCTTCAGTGCCGGAATCTGACCAGCTAATATCAACGTTGTAAGGGACATCTAGACTATGAAAATCTTCTGGATCTACTCCTAGATTTTGGAGCTTTTGCAAAGCTTCGCGCATCTGTCCCGCCGTTTTAAATTCTGCTGCGCCTGACAGCAATTCTGCTGTTTTAACTGCTGCTGTTACCCGCGCATTAGGCACATTGGTAATGCTTAATATTTCTGGTTGGTTATCAATTAATAGCTGATGTACATCGGAGACGGTTAAGTTATTTTCGTGCCAGTCTAGCGAGGAACCCCTCCCCAGCCCTCCCCGCAACAGGGAGGGAGCCGGAGTATTCTTACTTCCCGCCGCTTCGGGGGGATTGATGTAGGTGCTTTCAGAATCTATTTCAGCGCTAATATGCAGAATCGCGTTATAACGAAACTGCGTTAATTCATTGTGAGAACGACCCCGTATTAGTTGAATTTGTACGTCGCTAATCTGGGGAAATCGCTGCTTTAAAACCGTGAAGAAAGCTGGATCAATTACTAACTCAGTTTCTTGGAACATTTGCATTTCTACTCGTTGCTGCAACTGTTCGCGGGTGAGAGAGGGTTCGGCTTGAGCCAGTTGCACTGAGGCGTGGAAAGCTTGCAGCAGGGGAAGGCTACGCACATCGCCGATGAAGATGAAGCCACCGGGAGCGATCGCATTTATTGCACCCTCCAGTACGCGCACCAGATAATCAATACTGGGAAAATATTGCACAACCGAGTTGAGAATCACCATATCAAAGGCTTCTGACTCCACTCCCTCAAAGTCAGTCGCTAACTTCTGAAGCAATGTTACTTGAGGTAATTGTGCCAATTGCTGCTGGATATAGTTCAGTGAAGCCGAGGAAAAGTCTGTCCCACAATATTTATTGCAGTGAGGCGCAATTCTAAACAACAATAAACCTGTTCCACACCCTATTTCTAACACTCGACTCGGTTGCAAATCCAGAATTTCCGCGACTTGGTTATCTACCCATTCACGCATTTGTTCTGCTGGAATCGGTTGATTAGTATAACTGCTATTCCAACCCACAATATTGAATGTTGGATCGATATCAGCAGCAGATTGATTGTAAGTTTCGTTATAGAGCATTTGCCATTGCAAAATCTGCTCATCTTGCATCAGTGCTGAGTTTGAATCTTCATTCAATTGGAACTCAGTATTCAAAGCCACATAAGCTACCAAACGGTTTTCGCCTGCTGCATCCTCACGAGTCATTACTACCGTTTGCAACACTGCTGGATGCTGACTCAGGATCGCTTCAATTTCTCCTAACTCAATGCGGTAGCCGCGAATTTTTACCTGTTCGTCGAGGCGACCTAAAAATTCGATATTGCCATCTGGTTGATAACGAACTAAATCGCCTGTTTTATAAAGACGTGCTTCTGGCTGATTGCTAAAGGGATTAGAAATGAATTTTTCAGCAGTTAAATCGGGACGGTTTAAATAACCTCGCGCCAGTCCAGCACCGCCAATGTACAATTCACCAGCAACGCCAATCGGTACAGGTTGTAAATGACTATCCAGCACATAAACTTGAGTGTTAGCAATGGGACGACCAATTGCAGGCGCGATCGCATTTCCTAATACTGCTACATCTGTAATCCCTTCTTGCTCCCCTTTTAAAGCCCTATTGAAGGAATTTTCTTGCTCTCTAACAGCAACAATACCGGATGTTGTAACAACAGTATTCTCAGTTGGACCATAATTATTCACTACCTGGAAAGGATATTCAGCCAAAGGATACTGATGTAATTTATCGCCTCCTGTTAATAAGACTCGCAATGCTATATCTTTAGACCAATCTAATAACAAAGCTTTCTCAGCTAAAGGGGTCGGCAAGAAGCTAATAGTTATCGATTTTGATACTAAAAAATCTCGCAGCTTTTCAGGCGATCGCCTAATTTCATCATCGGTCAAATAAATGCTAGCTCCTGCACTCAAATAAGGCAAAATTTCCCATGTGCAAGCATCAAATGCACATCCCGCAACCTGCGTTACCCGGTCAAGCGGTGAAACTGCAAACGCTTGTTGATGCCAAAATACTAGATTTAATAGTCCACCATGTTTAATTTGAACTCCTTTAGGCTTTCCAGTGGTGCCAGAGGTATAAATAACATAAGCAAGGTTTTCTGCGGTAACATTGCTGCTAGGATTGTCTTCACTCTCTTGGGAAATTCTTTCCCAATCCATGTCTAAAGAAATTATTTTTGGATTTTGATTATCAAGGCGTTCGATATACTGTTCGCGTGTTAATAAAACTGGCACTTGAGCATCTTTAAGCATAAAACTTAAACGCTCAGGAGGGTAGCTGGGGTCTAAAGGTAGGTAGGCTCCACCTGCTTTCAGGATGGCTAACATCCCGATTATCATATCAAGCGATCGCTCTACGCAAAGTCCTACTAAAATTTCCGCACCGATACCCAATTTTTGCAAATAACGTGCAAGTTTGTTGCTGCGTATATTTAACTCTTGGTAGGTGAGTTCTTTATCTTCAAATACTAGAGCAATCGCATCTTTATTCTGCTCTACCTGTGCTTCAAATAGCTGATGAACACACAAATCATTGGGATAATCTACTTTGGTATTATTCCATTGCACTAACAGTTGATGTAGTTCAGCTTCACTTAATATCGGTAATTCGGTAACTCGTTGCTCTGGATTCGCAACAATGCCCTCTAGCAATATTTGGAAATGTTCCAGCATTCGGTTAATCGTGGCTGCATCGAATAAATCGGTGCTGTATACGACAAAGCCGCTAATTCCTTCTGAGCTATCTACCCCTAACCCATTATTTTCCTTTTGCTCCCACAAGTGGAACTCTAAATCAAATCGCGTTGTTTCTGTATCAACAAATTGCAACGGGCTTAAGGTTAAACCTGGTAGTTCTAGCGCCGACATTGGCGCATTTTGTAATGCAAACACCACCTGGAATAGGGGATTTTGATTCAAATTGCGCTCTGGATGCAGTTCCTCCACCAACTTTTCAAAAGGCAAATCTTGGTGAGCATACGCTCCCAGAGATACTTCTCGCACTTGAATCAAAAGTGAGCGAAACGTTGGGTTTTCACCGAAGTTGATACGCAACACTAAACTATTAACAAAAAAACCAATCAACCCTTCTATTTCGCTGCGGTTGCGGTTGGCAATTGGCGAACCTACTGCAATATCTTCTTGCTGCGTGTAGCGGTACAGCAAGGTTTGAAATGCTGCAAGTAAAGTCATAAACAAAGTTACGCCTTCTTGCTGGCTTAAGGCTTCTAACGCCTTGCTTAGGCTTTTTGGTAGTTGCAAAAGTTGCGTTGCACCCCGGTAGCTTTGAACTGCTGGTCGAGGTCTGTCAGTAGGCAAATTTAAGATAGAAATACCCTCTAATTGCCGCCGCCAGTAAGCAAGTTGGGTTTCCAATACTTCCCCTTGCAACCACTCACGTTGCCAGTGGGCAAAGTCTGCATACTGAATAGGTAGTTCTGGTAAAGGTGTAGAGACGGAAAATTGATCGTCTTTACAAGAAGCAAAGGTGGTGTAAAGTGCCGCTAACTCGCGAATTAGTACCCCCATAGACCAGCCATCGGAGACAATATGATGCAGAACCAGCAGTAGCACATATTCTGACTCATCCAACCGCAGTAGCGTTACTCGCAGAAAAGGGTCTTTGGACAAATCGAAAGGGCGTTGAGCTTCTTGGGTGGTGATGCGTCGCGCTTCGGTTTCTAATTCTCCTAGCCCTTTCAGGGCGGCTTCGCCAACAGAGACGCAT
This sequence comes from Trichocoleus sp. ST-U2, assembly GCF_039961875.1. Taxonomy (NCBI): domain Bacteria; kingdom Bacillati; phylum Cyanobacteriota; class Cyanophyceae; order Leptolyngbyales; family Trichocoleusaceae; genus Trichocoleus; species Trichocoleus sp. ST-U2. The sequence continues at coordinate 123,750 of NZ_JAMPJY010000010.1, forward strand.
CGCGAACGCAAATCTATTACTGGTAGCGGTACAGTTAACGTGGATGCGATCGCTTGTACGGGTTGCCCTTCCACCGTTACAAAAGTGGTGCGTAAAGCTTCGTGACGGCGCACAATTTCGTTAAAAGTCTTCTCCAGGGCTGCTAAATTTAACGAACCGACCAGACGCACCGCTGCCGGAACATTATAGAAAGCATTGTTAGGGACTAATTGATCCAGAAACCACAGCCGCTGTTGTGCAAAGGATAGCGACAGATTTCTGTCCCGCAAAATGGGTGTAAGGCTTATCGGAGTAGCGTTTTTGGTAACGTTAGCTGTCCTTAGAAATGAGAGAATTTCAGCTTTGCGTTCAGCTATCTCTGCACGTAGTTCTGCGGTGAGGCTTCCTTCTGGGGCGTTACAGCGCAGGCGTTCTCCATCGACAAAAACCTGAATATCTAAGCTACGGAGGTAAGATAAAAACTCAACTGTTTTCAAAATTAAACCTCTTCTAGGACACTACCCGCTAGAGGAGTGTACTTGCTATTGACCCGACTGTGGTCTAACCTCGGTATGACGTTGGAAGACAACGCAGTCAACATCCTACCCTAAAGGTTTCTGCTCATGGTGTTCATGCCCCTCAATTTCCTACTCGTATGGCTGGTTGGATTGCTGTCCATCGGGATACTGGGCGGAGGGATTTACATTCTGTATGAGTGGTATGAAGGGGAACTGGTGGGGACATCCTACTTGATAGGCGGACTGGCGATGGTTTTGTGGTCTCTTGGCGGTCGTTTTATCAGCTTGCCGCTGCTGCGTCGCCAAGGTGCTGACGAACCTAAATTGATGCGTACTGGAACTGTACAGCGCTTGCCACGACCGGATGGTAGCGTCCTGCACGTAGAGTTCTATGGGCCTGAAGATGGTCAACCGATTATCTTTTCACACGGTTGGGGACCAAACAGTGCGGTATGGTACTATGCCAAGCGACAACTGAGCGATCGCTTCCGAGTAATAGTATGGGATTTGCCAGGACTCGGAAAATCCACTAGACCCAAAAATAACGACTACTCCGTAGAAAAATATGCCCGTGACCTCGAAGCCGTTGTTGCGATCGCGGGAGACAAGCCGGTTATCCTGCTCGGACACAGCATGGGTGGCATGATTAACCTAACATTCTGTCGGCTGTTTCCAGAACATCTAGGGCGTCGCGTAGCAGGCTTAATCCTCGCAGATACAACCTACACCAATCCGCTGAAAACTTCTATCTTGAGCAGTGTGTTACCCAAATTGCAGAAACCGCTACTCGAACCACTGCTGTACCTCACCATGCTGCTGTCACCTCTCTTTTGGCTGATGACTTGGCTAAGCTATCTCAACGGTTCGCTACACATCAGCGTAGAGATTTCTGGATTTAAGGGGACTGAAACCCGCGGTCAACTAGATTTCGCCGCTTTTTTATCGGCTTTAGGTTCGCCTGGTGTTCTCGCTCGCGGTACATTGGCAATGTTCAATTTCGAGGAAACAACAACACTCCCAACGATTAACGTTCCGGTGTTGGTTGTTTGCGGTGCAACAGATATCGCAACTAAACCTGTTGCAAGCGATCGCATGAAAGCGGAATTGCCTCAAGCTGAACTCGTCACCATTAAGCCGGGTGGACACATGGTATTGATGGAGAAGAATCAGCTCTTTTCCGAAGTTGTCAGTGCGTTTTGTGCTAAATGCGGGTAACGCTCAGAACATTTTAGATCGCTTGCGCTTGCTGACTCTTGAGTATTTGCAAATGAGATTGTAGAAAGACTTAAAATTCTATTTCTTCTCGCTCATTTTCCGTAGAATTCGTGTTATCCAAACCTTTAGCTGCCCAACACATCGTTTCAATGTGCCTAGCTAAACTAGCTACCGTTGGAGATTCAAACAAGTTGCGTACAGACAACTCTATTTGGAAAGCATCGCGGATGCGGGAAGTTAGCTGAGTTGCGAGTAGAGAATGACCGCCCAATTCAAAGAAATTGTCGTGGACACTTACCTGCTCTTTTCCCAAAACTTTAGCCCAAATTTCGGCTAGCGCTTCCTCAACGCGATCGCGCGGTGCGACATAATTTTCTTTAATCTCAAAACTGAGCGTATCAACCGCAGGTAAGGCACGGCGATCTACTTTTCCATTCGGTGTCAGCGGTAGGAATTCTAGCATGACATAAGCTGAAGGCACCATGTATTCAGGTAACTTTTCTTTTAGGAATTGCCGCAGATTGATGCTTGCTGGTGCCTGTTTTTGGTTAGGAACAATATAAGCAACCAAGTGCTTATCACCAGGGATTTCTTCCCTAACAATTACCGCTGTCTCGCTCACTACTGGATGCTGATTGAGCGCCGCTTCAATTTCGCCTAATTCGATGCGGAAGCCGCGAATTTTTACCTGATTATCAATGCGACCTAAAAACTCAATATTGCCGTCTGGTAGATAGCGGGCTAAGTCACCCGTTTTATAAAGTCGTGCTTCTGTTTTCTTACTAAAAGGATTAGAAATAAAGCGTTCAGCAGTTAATTCAGGGCGATTCAGATATTCTCGCGCCAATCCATCACCGCCAATGTACAATTCGCCGACAACACCAATCGGTACAGGTTGTAAATGAGCATCCAGCAAATAAATCTGCGTATTCGTAATCGGGCGACCAATGGGGATAGAGGCTGCTGATTCTGTTAATTTCTCCACGCAGTAATAAGAAGAAAATGTCGTACTCTCCGTTGGCCCATAGACATGAATGAATTGCTTTGGCGCTCCTTGTTTAAGAACCTTCCTGACCCACCGAATATCAACAGTCTCACCTCCAAATAGCAAATAGCGCAAGTCTGCGAAAGCTTGCGGAACCTCTCTAGCAATCTGTTGAAATAAAGCGGTGGTCAAAAATAAAATGCTGATGTCTTTTTGTTGGAGTTGTAATGCAAACTCGTGGGGCGAAAGGGTGACATCTCTGCTAATTCCCACAAGTTGAGCGCCATTGAGTAACGCGCCCCAAATCTCGAATGTTGCTGCGTCGAAGGAAGTGTTTGAGGCTTGGGCAACTTTATCATTAGGTGACAATTTTACATAATTTGTGTTGCATACCAGCCGATTGACAGCTTTGTGAGTAACCGCAACTCCCTTGGGATTTCCTGTAGAACCAGAAGTGTAGATTACATAAGCTAAGTTATTGCTGGTTACGCTGCTATTCGGGTTTTCTTTACTTTCTTGGGAAATGATTTCCCAATCTTTATCGAGGGCCACAACTGGGTGCGGTAAATCCCCAAAATTCTCAACAAATTTTTCCTGTGTCAGCAATAGTATGGGCGAAGCATTCGTGGCAGTAATTTCTGGCTCGGAGCCAAGTTTTTTCTTGACAAATGCTTCGCCTCTACAAGCATCATCAAGCATGAACTTCAAACGCTCTTGAGGATAACTCGGATCTAAAGGCATATAAGCTCCCCCGGCTTTCAGAATGCCTAGTAATCCCACAATTAGGTCTACAGAACGCTCCATGCAGATGCCGACTAAAACTTCCGAACCTACCCCCATTTTTTGTAAATAATGTGCTAATTGGTTGCTGCGTATGTTCAACTCCCGGTAGGTTAGAGACTCGATAACCCTTGTCTCTAAATTCTCAAACATTACTGCTATAGAATTAGGATTTTGCTTTACCTGATTTTCAAATAACTGATGGATACACTGATTTTCAGGATAATCTGCCCCGGTGTCGTTTATTTGTATTAATAACTGCTGTCGTTCAGCTTCACCCAATAGCGGTAAATTTGCAACTCGTTCTTCGGGATGATTAACAATCCCTTCAAGCAATGTTTTAAAATGTCCCAGCATTCTGGTAATTGTGGCTTCATCGAATAAATCCGTGTTGTAAACCACTACGCCTCTAATCCCCTCCGAATTCTCCCATTTACCGCCCCATAAGCTCCGGAAATCTTCGGAACACTTCCACAAATGCAACTCCAAATCGAATCGGGTTGTTTTAAAGTCAACATCCATAAAGCTAGGCACTAATCCAGGCAGTTCTAACGCTGACATTGGCGCATTCTCAAAGCCAAATACTACTTGGAATAGCGGATGAATATTTAAGTTGCGCTCTGGATGTAGCTCCTCAACAAGTTTCTCAAAAGGCAAATCTTGATGGCTGTATGCGCCTAGTGTTACCTGCCGAACTCTGCTTAAGAGTTCGCGGAAAGTTGGGTTTCCAGATAAGTCGGTGCGTAATACCAAACTGTTGACAAAAAAGCCAATTAATCCTTCAATTTCGCTACGGTTGCGGTTAGCAATAGGCGAACCCACCGCGATGTCTTCTTGATGCGTGTAGCGGTAGAGTAAGGTCTGAAATGCTGCTAGCAAAGTCATAAATAGGGTGACACCTTCTTGCTGCGAAAGCGTCTGGAGCGCATCACTGAGCTTTTTCGGTAACTCTAAAGATTGCGTTGCTCCTCGATAGCTTGCAACCGCTGGTTTCGGTCGGTCAACGGGCAAATTTAGCACGGAAATACCGTTTAATTGTTGCCGCCAGTAAGCTAACTGGGTTTCCAGCACTTCTCCTTGCAGCCACTCGCGCTGCCAATGGGCAAAGTCAGCGTATTGCAGGGGCAGTTCCGGCAGCGTAGAGACGGGATGCATCGCGTCTTTACAAGTAAAGGCTGTGTAGAGGGTTCCCAGTTCCCGAATCAGCACTCCAATCGACCAATCGTCGCAGATAATGTGGTGCATATTCAGCAATAGAATATGTTCTGTTTCGGAAAGCTGTAGCAGCTTCACTCGCAGCAATGGGATAGAAGACAAATCAAAAGGACGCTCGATTTCTCCTGCTACCAATTGTTGTGCTTGGAGTTCGCGATCGCATTCTGGGAATTGCCGCAGGTCTACTACGGACAGAGGGATGGTTAAACTGGAAGCATTAGCGCAGCTTTCCGCAGGAATCACTTGTACAGGTTGTCCCTCTAGCACCTTAAATGTAGTCCGTAAGGCTTCGTGGCGACGCACAATCTCATTAAACGTCTGCTCTAATGCCGCTAAATTGAGCGAACCTGTTAAGCGAATGGCGGTCGGCACGTTATAGATAGTATTGCCAGGTATCAACTGGTCAAGAAACCATAGCCGCTGTTGGGCAAAGGATGCAGGAAAGACAAAAAACTCTTGTTCAGACATATCGATCCTTTCTTGTGCAGCTATCGGGGCGTTGTCGGCAAGATCCGGCGTCATCTATCTTTGCTTTCACCACAAGGGATAATAGCCTGTCAAGGTTGATTTAATGGGAAGGCGCGATCGCGTAAAGTCAATGCGATTTTTGGTGTAGGTATCAAGGGACAAAAGCTAACACGGATACAGGTGTCCCAGAACCACCCCGTAGACGTAAAATCCCAATGACTAATGTGGTGCCAGTGGGCGATAACCGATCGAGATTTGTCAGATTTTCCAATACAATTCCAGCCTTTTTTAGTACCAGGCGGTTGGTGCTAAAGGTTTCATCTTGCCCTGGATCAACGCCATGAGTATCAATTCCCACACCAGCGATCGCGCGTTGTTCGACTAAGAATCGGCTAGTTTCAGCGCCAAACCCCGGAAAGTGAAATTTGCCCTTCTCGTCCTGATTTAAAAAGGCTTTTTTATCGCTCCACTTTTCTTGCCAACCCGTGTATAGAAGTACAACAGTGTTAGGGAAGATAGGATGGTGTTGCTGTTCCCAGTCGAAGACATCGGCTGTTGTTAAAGCATAGTCAAAATTAGCAATAGCTTTGTCGCGGATATCGATAACAATTGCTGGTACAACGAGCGACTGAGCTGGATAACTCTCAATCCCAACCCCATCTTCATAAAAGCTACTAGGTGCGTTGATATGAGTGCCGCTGTGTTCTCCCATCGAGAATCTTCGTAGATAGTAACCATCTTTTTCTAGCTCAGCGACTGGCTCAAATTCAACGAGTGGATCGTTTGGCCAAATAGGTATATTTGGCTCGATGACATGACTCAGGTCTACAATTTGGGTATAGGTAATCGTCTTAGGATTATTTGTGTTAGGGTTCATGGGATCTGTTTAACAAACCTATCCGACGCCTCAAGGAATATCTATAGCAATCCTACTTTAGTGGGGAGCCAGTGGTTTAAATATCCGACTTTTCTAAGTAGTTGGCTATCTCGCCTTCACGAATCATTTGGACTGCTATAGACAAACAAACTTGCCTGTTTAGATAGCGCCTAATTTTATTTCAAGCTACCTTTGTCTATCCCAGCAATTCTTGATAATATTGTTCTGTCTCATCGGGAATAAAAACGGTCGTTCGCATCGCCTTATTTTTGATTTTAAAGGCTTTGGTTATCTGAATGCGACTGAGAAAATCTAGGTCATGAGAAATTACCAAGATAGCACCTTGATACTCCTCTAACGCTTCCACAATTTGAGTAACGGTTTCCAAATCCAAATTGTTCGTTGGTTCATCCAATACCAGCAACTCAATTTCCGATACGCTAATCGTCGCCAGAGCAAGTCTTGCTAGCTCCCCTCCACTTAATATCTCAGCTTTTTTATTTACTTCATCATTGAAGAATAAAAAGTGTCCTAGCTGTTGTCTGATAAGTTGATACTCAAGATTGGGATTCGCTGCTTGCAAATTTTCTAAAATGGTTTTTCCTCTATCTACTAACTCGTAAGTTTGGTCAAGATATACAACTTTTAACTTCGGAGCAACTGAAACTTTTCCCGATTCAAGAATTGCTGGAGAATTTTCTCGATGAATGCCCAAGACTGCCCTAATTAAGCTTGATTTTCCCGATCCATTAGCCCCAGAAATAGCAACTCGCTCACCGGATGCTATGTGCATCTGTATATTCTTGATGAGAAACTGACTTCCAATCTTCAGATTTGCTCCTTGAATGTCAATTAAGCTTCTCCCCTTTTTACTCCTTTCTTCTTCAAGGCGAACAATGGCAACTGGATTTGTCCTAATTTTGGCAGATTCCAAATTTTGTGTAGCTTTAGCGATAGCCACCTCATGTTTTTTTGAGGCGCTTCCAGCACTTGCTGATGCTCGATTCTCGAAGAATCTTCTTGCAGATTTTCCCATACTTCTATCGTGAGCTTGTTTACGTCCTTCTCTGCGGGATTTCCCCGCCCGTTTTTCTTCTTGCAAAGACGCATCAGTTGCCTGCTTAAGCTCTTTTTTGGCTATTTCTCGCGTCCTCAAAGCTACCTGAAATTCAATTTCTTTTTGTTCCTTGTAGCTGGAAAAGTTACCGCCATAAACCTTCACTCCTAATGGTGTTAACTCCCAGATGGTGTTGACGACTTGATCTAGGAAAAAAGGTTTGTGAGAGACAAGGACAAAAGGTTGTTTCAATTCTTGGAGGAAATGCTTTAGATTCTCCAAAGCTAAGAAATCAAGATGATTCGTGGGTTCATCTAGGAGTAGCACGCTTGGGTTTCTGTATAAACCAATTGCCAGAAGCAGTTTAGTAAGCTCACCGCCACTCAAACTGCTAACTGGTAGCGAAATATCTACTGAAGTTTTTAACTTCGCTTCTAACAGGTTACTAATTTTCCACCAATCCTCTGAAAAATAACTTAAAAACTCAAAAACGGTCGCGCCTTGGGTTGACTGGATAACGGTGCTAATTTGTGGAAGGTAATAAACAGTACCCTCACGACTCACAGAACCGGAACTAGGCTGAATTTCACCTGCTAAAATTTTGAGTAAGGTTGATTTTCCGACCCCATTAGTACCGACAAGAGCAATTTTATCTCCCTCATTCACTGTGGCTTGAACATTGGTAAATAAGGTTTGGTCGGAAGCGAGTTCGTAGCTAATTTGTTCGGCGGTTAGAAATGATTTTTTTTGCATATATGCTGAATCCTGGGTAATTAGAGTACAGATGATGATTTTTTGTTAGGTTCTTCATGGCTATTTCCAAAATACTGAGTGTTGATAAAAAACGCTGGCAAGTCAACTCACGGCTACACGAATTCAACTGCCTATGCAGAATTGAGGCCTTGAAACTTCCAAGTTAAACTTGGAAGTTTCGAGACTCCACTTCCCAATCCTTACTGGCTGCTCCTAGAAGTTAACGCTTTTTTGCTGGCTAAGATAATGACTTAGCTGCTTAGCGTTTTGGATTGTTTCTTAGAGCTTTATGGATTTTTTTCCATTTTTCCTTCTCGGCTAAAGACGCTTTTTGATCTTGTTTCCGGTGATTGTATTCAAGCTCTTGTTGAAGTTTTCGGTAGTTCCGGAAACGTTGCTTATCTAGAATGCCATCAAGCAAAGCTTGTTGCACTGCACAACCGGGTTCTGCTTCATGTTGGCAATCGCGAAAGCGACACTCTGTAGCAAGCGTATTGATATCAGTAAAGGTTTCCTGAAAGCCTTCACTTCCATTCCACATCTGAATTTCTCGCATTCCCGGAGTGTCCATCAGCAAACCCCCAGAAGGCAAAATAATTAACTCTCGATGTGTTGTGGTGTGGCGGCCTCGATTATCTCCTTTGCGTACTGATTGAACTGCTTGAATGTCCTTTTTAGCTAATTGATTGGTAATCGTCGATTTCCCGACTCCCGAAGAACCAATTAGTGCTACGGTTTGCCCCGTACCGAGATAGGGACTCAAGGCATCGAGTCCTTGGTTCTCAATTGCACTCAAGCTAATAATGGGTACGCTAGGAGCGATCGCTTCTACTTCCGTTTTTCGTTGCTCAACTTCATCGCACAAGTCGGCTTTATTCAGAATGATGACTGGATTCGCTCCACTTTCCCAAACCAAAATTAGATACCGTTCGATTCTTCTAAGATTGAAGTCTAGATCCAATCCCGAAACCAAAAACACCGTATCAATGTTGGTGGCAATTATTTGCTCATCTGTTTGTGCGCCTACAGCTTTTCGAGAAAATTTGCTTTTTCTGGGCAAAATTTCATGGATTTTTGCTTTTTCTTCATCGTCAATAATGCTAACGACTACCCAATCTCCGACCGCTGGAAAATCTGTTCGGGTGTCGGCTTGGTAACGCATTTTCCCCGTTACTTCTGCCGACAATTCTCCTAACTCGGTGTAGAGAAGGTAGGTATTTTTTTGCTCAAGAGCAACTCGACCAACAGTATACCCTTGTTGAAAATAGCTGTCAAAGTTTTTCTCAAAAAAACGATTCCAGCCCAACAACTCTAAATTCATTGAAGTTTCCTCTATGGGTGCGGTTATAGACCGCCAAACTCACAGAGGAATCGCGTAAATTATTCGCGTACATCAGAATAATTAAATGAAAAGCTCTGTGAGGATGGGGTGTTGCGTCTGAATGGTTGTGGCGGTCTTAACGGCTACACGCTCTAACATCACTCTTCCTCCTGAGATACTTTTCAATAATTTCCCGGTCAAGGGAACTGTAGTATGATACTACAACCAGTTGCAATTGGCTGAAGGTAGTTTACAAAACTTACCAACGCACGCCAAACTGTTGTATTCCATCGCGTTGTTCGCTGAGCTTATCTTATTCGCGCTTGTTGTCCTGGGAAATCACCCGATCGGGTGAGTCGGGAGGATGATGATCCTGTTGAGATTTTAGTTCTGCCCTGAAATAAATTACCCTACCCTACCCTTAGGAAAGGCTAACGCAAACGGGAACGCTTACGGCGAACGGGCTAATCGCTAAAGGCTTAAATTTTCTACATATTTTATACATGATGATGAGAGTAGAAATTCTTGAAACGCTGATTAATACCTTACAGCCAATTGATTTTGTTTTTGCTTTCTGGCAAGGAGGTTCGGCTGCACATGGCTATACAGATGAGTGGTCTGACCTCGACATTCAGGTAACTGTTGAAGATGAGCGCGTTGAAGAAACGTTTTCTATTGTAGAAACTGCTCTAGAAACTATTTCTAAAATTCGATTTAAGTTACGAGTTCCCGAACCGACTTGGCATGGTCACTCACAATGCTTTTACCAATTAGAATCAGCAAGTCCGTTCTTAATGATTGATTTTGTGCTAATGAAGCGGAGTAATCCCAATCATTTCCTAGCGTTGGAGCGGCATGGAAATCTAGTCGTTGCATTTGATAAAGCTAATCTTCTTGTTCAGACGAATTTGAATCAAAGCGAACATTTAGAGGAAATGAAAGCAAGATTAGAGATTCTAAGAAGTAAATTTGATTTTCTGCAAGTTTTTGTAAAGAAAGAGATTAATCGTGAGCGGTTTGTGGAAGCGATCGCTAATTATCACAACTACACAATGCAACCTTTAATGGAAGTTTTGGGAATGGTATATCGACCGAACCGATACGATTTTAAAACAAAATACTTTAGCCGAGACTTTCCGCCAGATGTAATCGCTAACGTGTCATCCCTTTATGGCATAGAAAATCTTGCTGACCTTGCTGAAAAACAACAACTTGCCGAGAAGCTTTTTGCTGAAGCTACGCAGCAGGCTGAAACAAAATTATTCGCTCCGCTTTAACAAATGCAAGCTTAGCTGCTAACCGGATAGATGGGACATTCACAGAATTACTCCGCCTCAACCCCCAAATGATTCGTGAAGGTAAGATCCTTGACTTCTCTACGTCGGGGATCTCAAGCGCTGGTTATAACTCAAATAGGATTGCTATATCAGAGCGATTGCTCTCCTTGTGATGAAATTCGTTCGTGATAGAGAAAGCATCATGGAGAGGCTCCGGAAGCGATCGCCTTTGCCAACGCCTAGAAAAGGCGAAAAAGACTTCACTATTTCCGCAAGGGATCGGCCAATTCTGCAACTGACCCCTTCTCAAGGCGCAGCGGCTACGAGAAAACTAGGTTTACAGCCACCAAGCAGGCGTACTTTTCAAAAACTGGTAAGCGATCGCTCCCCGTAAATCTGGATTCCCATAAAACTAAGGGTAATCGAGAACTTCACCCCCCAGGCATCTACCAATGATGGAAATCCTAGCTTACCTCCACACTGCGCTCGCCTACGAAACTGCAACCCGCAGACCCCTCAACCGCTTGGAACGCTACGAACCACTTCCTTTGCCTTTAGGGACAAGCGCGAGATCCAGTGATGTAGCAGCGAATGAGCAGTACGAAATGCAAGCGATAACGGTGCTTCCTTTTTAGATATAGCCATTAATTTTTCGACTCCTACACATAAGCTTCTTCTTAGCCCTCCTTTTTTAAGGGGGTTGGGGGGATCTGATGTGTAGCTTCACAAAAGCGAAATGGAATTAGCGATCGCGTCTTTATCATCACACGCTTACTCATGCCCTCAATAACATGAACAACTTAAATACAATCGAACACTTCCAACGCGATCGCCAAAAATATTCATCCTTGATTCTGCAATCTCTTCCCATTTCTCTGGTCATTATCCGCCTCTGCCTAAGCCCTTTGCTATTATGGGATGCCCTTGACGGTACAACCAGTTACTGGTTCATTTTTAGTTTTGTACTTGCCTTTCTTTCAGATATTTTTGATGGCGCGATCGCCCGTCGAATCGGTGTCAGTACCGCTGCTTTGCGACAAGCCGATAGTTTAGCTGATGTTTGTCTTTATCTATGTATCGGAATTAGTGCATGGTTAGTGCATCCTGATGTAGTTACTAAATTCTCGATACCATTGAGCCTCATAATCTTGATGCAATTAATCTGGTTGGTAGTAAACTTAGCGAAATATGGAAAACCTGCCAGCTATCACACTTATTCAGCCAAAGCTTGGGGAATAACGCTATTCATCACCACAATTGCCCTATTCGTTTTTAATTATGCTGGAGTTACGCTATTGATGATGATTGCTGTAGGTTGCATTTACACGCTAGAAGAAATTGCCATGACACTAATTCTTCCGGATTGGACACACGATGTCTTGAGTATTGTTCATGCGCGAAAGATAGTTTCTTATAAAAAACAGTGCTTTCAACTTAATAAGATAGGTAGTTGATAAGACTTTTAGAATCCCTGTAGGCGGGTTTCCTGAATATAGCTGCGACTTTAGCCGCCTAGATAATATCAGTGGTTTCAGTTTTTGAAACCACCACTTTAGATGCCCTAATCACAATGTTATAAAAATAGTAGCAAATCTCCCGACAGTATTAAAAGTTGCGGTTATGGCAATCTGATTTTAGTTTTATTTTTATAAAGTGCTTTGAGTGCGTTCAAAATCTAGAAATGCACTCAAAGCCTTGTGCTAACGTGCCTGTAAAACCTAGAAAAAATTTAGTTTGGAACATAGGTTTTTCAGCCACGTCTCAAATGATGGTATGAACTTCAAGCAAACATCAAACTTCTAAACTTTAATTCGAGTGGCTTTGGAGTAGCCTTAATTGTGGAAAGAATGACTCAAACTAAAAATCCTAAAAAATGGCTAGTTGCTACTTTAATTTTGTTAACTAGCAGCTTGTCTTTATCTTTATGTACTGCTTTAACCTTAAAAGAAGCTGCTGTTGCCGATCCCGTCAAACAAGTATCTAAGAAAGAAAAGTTACCGTCTTCCGTTGCCAATGCCATTTTGCGAATAGCATCTCAACGCACGGGATTACAAGCGTCGCAACTACGCATCATTAAGTATGAACAGATTTACACCAACGGTTGTTTAAATCTGCCGCGTCCGGCTGAAGGCTGCACCAAAATTAATATGCCTGCGTGGGAAGTCACTGTAAAAGCTAGGCAACAAAGCTTAGTTTATCGAAGCGATCGCAACGGCTCCCGGATCAGATTAAATGAAGCTGCTAGCAGCATCGTTGATGCCAAATTGCCTAAATCTGTTGTCAGTGCCGTTTTGCAAGATGCCACCCAAAACTGGGGACTCCCGGCGAACACCGGACGCATTGTGAATGCGAAGCAGACAGGGTGGGCGTATGGTTGCGAAGTTTCGACTTTTCCCCATCCCTGCGATCCAGTTGTCGTGGAGGGCTGGCAAGTCACCGTAGAAAGCGGGCAAAAACGCTGGATTTATAATACTGACAAAGTGGGTTCCCAGGTTCAGCTTTATCAAAGGGAGAGCCAGCCAAACGAGGCGAAAAAATTACCTCCTGCGGTTGCTGAGCAAGTTTTAAAGTTAGCATCCGAGCATTTAACCTTACCAATCTCCCAACTTTTGATTACACAAACTCAACAGCAAACTTGGTCTAATGGCTGTTTAGATATTCCAAGTCCTGTAGAGCGGTGCATGAGCGCTCAGACACCAGGTTGGCAGGTAACGGTGGAAGGCAAACCGAAGCAATATCAGGTCTATCGTACTGATAAATCTGCTGAGCAAATTAGGACGGAAGCAATAGGCGATATGCCCCCACGCAAAGACTCTTTACCGAATTCCATTGCCAAGGTGGTATTGCAGGATGCTAGTAAGCAATTAAAAGTACCAACTTCTCAGTTATACATCCTCGAAGGTCGAAGTCAGATGTGGTCAAATACCTGTTTTGATTTGCCTGGTACGGAAAATAGCTGCGCTCAAGCAATGGTCGCAGGTTGGCGAGTCGCTGTGGATGGCAACGGGAAAACCTTAGTTTATCGCCTCGATCGATCGGGTTCTCGGTTCAAAGTCGAGTGATTTTGTCGTTGATTTGGGGATTAGGTGGATGCCTAAACCAGGTAGTTAGCTTGATAGTAGGTGCAGGAGCGGATTGTCCTTCAAGGATGGAGACTTGCTGGACACTGACCATATCATCCCTAAAAACAGAGGGAGTAACGATACCCCTGAGAATCTACAGCTACTTCACCGACATTGCCATGATGTGAAAACAGCCCTTCGACGATTGGGATCTTCGGCTAGTAGTGTGCATGATCAGCCGAAGATCCCGTGAGGAGCCGGAGGAAGCGAAAGTTTAATACTCAACACGTCCTGCTACGCTAACAAGCCTCACTTTCACGCCCTGGCTGCCTGACAAATCATTCCGGGTAGGTTGGGTTGAACAGAGTGAAACCCAACAGCAGCCTGTATTTCGTTTAGTTTTGCTCCCGCCTCAAGCCAACCGATGACTCTTCTAAGGGTTTCAAGAGCTTTGGAGAACCTTGCAGGTTTCACACCATAGTTAGATATTTCAAAAAAAACTAAAGCGTTGTCCCTTCCGCACTAGACTTTTGATCCGTATCAGATTAAATTGAAACTACGGTAACTCTAGCGGGATAGTGGATTTTGCATGGACAACGCTAAAAGACCCAGTAGTGAGCTGACCCTCGCAGGGCAAGTAACTCCTGAGCATTTGCAACCAGCGGCTCAACAAAGTTTCCAGGAAGGTTGGTTCAAAAAGCTCAGAGGCGGATTCCTTCTGGTCATTGGATATATGCTGTCACCACTATGTTGGTGGAATGACCTGTTTTTCAATCTGCCAATTGCTTATTTTTTTGGGTATATCTGTAGTTGGCTTTCCCCAGATTTACTTCTGCCTTGCTCAATCGTCGGGTACTGGCTCTCTAATATTGCGGGAATTCTCTTGATGCAAGTAGGGGCTGTCGATGTTTTTAGTAAGGAACCCGCTGAGCGTAACTGGAAAAAAGAGTTATTGACAGGTGTAGTCTCCTCAACCGCATACACTCTGGTCATTCTGGCATTGATACAGTTTAAGATTCTTGATGCTCCTGTCTTATTCCCCGGTGGCTAATGGGGATTTATAGGCGGCGAATGTTGCTTAATCGCCGCTAGCACTAAGGTCAAAGTTTACCTCTAGTTAGAGATTCAGCATTTTAACCACCTGTGCAAGGACAGCAGTATGGACTATCTATTACTACCGTTCCTCAGTTTTGTCGTGGGTATCATTGTTGGTTTAACGGGAATCGGTGGAGCATCTCTGATCACTCCGATGTTGATTTTTGTGTTCCACGTTCCACCTGCGATCGCAGTCAGTTCCGATGTAGTAGCTGCCACCTTGATGAAGGTGATCGGCGGCTTTAAACACTGGAAACAGCAAACGCTTGACCTGCAAGTTGTCAAATGGTTGGCTTGGGGAAGTGTTCCTGGCTCACTAATCGGAGTAGGTATTTTATACCTGATTAAGCTTGATGCAACCTTAGACCTAGATTACATTCTGCTACGTGCGATCGGGTTCATGATCCTGCTTGTCACTTTGTTGGGACTCGCACAATTGTCGCTGAAAACTTTTTTCCCGAAGTTGCAGTTACCTGAGCCGCCTAAGTTTGATTTAAACACTCAGATGGGTCGAATTTCGACCCTCAGTGTAGGAGCAATTTTAGGCTGTCTGGTAGGATTAACTAGCGTGTCTTCTGGTGCGATGTTTGCAATTGTGTTGATTACCTTTTTCCGCCTCGACGCGCGTAAATTGGTAGGCACAGATATTTCACAGGCAGCGATTTTATTGGTGTTTACTTCCCTTGGACACCTCTGCCTTGGGACAGTGAATTGGAGTTTAGTATTGCCAATTTGGCTGGGAACAGTACCGGGAGTTTTGCTAGGTGCTAAACTCTGCAAGGTTACTCCTCAAGGCGCGCTCCGGCTGGTAATTTATGTGATTTTAGCAGGAGTAAGTTGGAAGTTAGTTTATCAAGCGTGAGCTGAGTTTGATTTAATATCTGATAGTAAAAAGATTTCCCCATCAGGGTGCTACTATCTCAAAAAAAAATAATAAAGAATTTCGGTTTGTACACATTTTCAGCATTTTTTGGTGAATGTTTAGTTCTAATTTTTGGAAGCTGTCTTCATCTTTCCTAAGTTTTCTCGAAAAGCTGCTCGTTGCTTATTGGCGTTCTTTGCTACTCCTATTGATAGGGGTCTGTTTACCAATGCTGGTTTTTGAAGAACTTGCATTAGTAGTATTGCAGAATCAAGGCGGTCTCCCCTGGGATGAAACTCTCCTGCTAGCAGTTCACAAGATAGCACAGCCACAACTAGACGTTTTTGCGGCAACTTTAACCAAGTTCGGAGTATTTTGGGGCGTATTTCCAGTTGCTACTGTAATCTCGTTAGTGTTGCTGCGCCTTAAAAAGTGGCGATCGCTCGCCTATTTACTGACCACGTTACTAGGGAGCATTTTGATTAATCGCACTGCAAAGCTGTTGCTGCATCGAGTGCGTCCCAACCTCTGGGAGTCAATTTCCCCAGAGTTTGATTATGCATTTCCCAGCGGTCACGCGATGTCCAGTATGACCTTGATAGCTGCTTTAGTCATTTTGACCTGGAATAGTAATTGGTGCTGGTTGGTGCTGGCTGTGGGGAGCGTATTCGTATTAGCGATCGGTTGGACGCGAATATATTTAGGGGTTCATTTTCCCAGCGATATTTTAGCAGGATGGATGGTTTCAATTGCTTGGACAATTGGTGTTAGTCTGCTCATCCAACCACATTTAACTAAACCGAGTAATATTCCTGAGGATGAGCTAACTGTGGATGAAGAGGAATCAATAGCCCAAGGTTAACAAGCCCAAGGTTAACACCATCGCAAAGAAATTATGGCATTGCTGATTTGGGTGATATCGTTTTAAGCTGATCTGCTGCGCCATCTTGATTTTTTGTAGAACGGCCTTCTAGATAGCAAATGAAAGACACCAAAGCTGGAAGACACAGATTAATCGTCATTAGCCGAACTAGATGACCTGCGGTTACAATCTCAACATTGTGATGCAAAGCTAGAGAGATTAATATCATTTCTGGAGATCCGCCTGGAGATGTCACCAGCAAACACGTTAGCCAGTCCCAGGGCGTGATCAACGTAGCAATTCCTGCTGAGATGAATCCTGCCAAAAAGGTCATGGCTACAGGAACCGAGGCATACGCTACTGTAAGCTTTCCCAGCTTTGGGTTCATTCCCCAATATTCACCGATTGTAATTCCCAGTAGAATTTGACCAATTAAATTAAATAAAGGGGGTAGATTAAAATCGATATGAGATAAAAATGGCAGTGAATCTAGCAACGAATCAAAAGCAACCCCGACTATTATTGAACACAAGAAACCAGCAACAGGGATTTTCAAATAACTGCCTATTTTAACTGTCAATAATGTTACAGATAGTAACAAAAATAGTAAAAATAAGTAGTTGAAATTTATGACAAATAAATTTTCAGTAACGGAATGAATTATCGCGTTGATGTCATGTGCGTTAGAAACATTAGCAATAAGCGGTATAACAATAATAATTGCCGTAAAGCGTATTAACTGAACGAGAGAAACAAGTGAAATATTTCTACCATAGTCTGCTGCTATACTTGCCATGATTCCTATATTTCCGGGAACCGTAGCAAGCATGGCAGTTAGCAAATCTGTTTTTTCAATGCGTGAATATATATAACCAATAATTCCACCACAAAACAGTAAAAATAATGCTAAAAATAGAAAGATATGTAATTGGGAATAAATAGTTATTAGATTACTTTGCTTAAGAGAAAATCCTACAGTAAGACCAACAATAATTTGTCCAAATTTCCTTGAGTTGCGATTAGGTTTAGCTTGATTGTTATATCGACGATAGAAATAAAAGACCAAGGCACCAGCAGCAATACCCCCAAGTATCCAAGACCCTCCACCTGCCCCAAGTGCAATAAAAGTTAGACCACTTAGTAAACCAATAATTATTTCTATACCAACAATTAAACAAGTGGTTGTCAATTTACTATTACTAAGTGTAGATTTATCCAAACTTATTTTCCTCACAAAATATCCAATCTTTAATCATTACTTTCTTATGCGTTGAAGTGCAAAGATTATCCAAAAATGCTTATAAAAAGCGCATTACTTACACCTTGCAGCCTATCTTAAAAATAACTGACGGTGCAACATATATGCGTAGCCTGTAGCCAGGTCTAACGCATTACTTCTGAGTTTATATGCGTTATAAAAACTCTAAAAATGACTTTTAAAGGTAGGCTCTCTTCAGGGTTACTTAAATAAAATCTCAGTTAATCAAGGATGACACCATTTAATGATTCAACTGGAACTGTGAAGACGTAGTAGATAACCCCAGCTCCCAAGGTGAGTACGGCAAGGCTAAATAAAATCACCCAGCGATCCGCAGGTTCGTATGTATCCTCGTCAATGTCATGACGAACCGCGAAGTAGTGCTGGGTTGACAGCAATACCGTTACCAAACCAACTAAGGAGAACACTAATCCTAACTTCCACCCATTACCAGGAGGTTGAGGCGCAAGGGGTGGACGGAGGAGACGAAGGCGCACGATCAAAACACCAAATCCCATCAGCGCGATCGCACTCCGCATCCATGCTAAGTAGGTGCGTTCGTTTGCCAAATGATCTCGCACTCGCTCAGAAGTCCGTCGTTTCGGCGTCTCTAATTTTTCTGTACTCCCATTTATTGGCTTAAACATAAACAATAGCTGCACAAAATACTACCCTTAATTATCAGTTTAGATGTACAAACAAAACAAGCTTTCTCCCTTCAGAAGCACTTTGATCCGAAACCCGATATTCCGAAAAATTTTATGAAGTCTATTAGCCAGAGTATGATAGCTGTTCAACCGTTTACTTTTGGTAGCTTTTCATACCCTGGCTGTCATCCTGCTACTCTTTAGAGGAAAAACACCTAAAGTGCTTTCGCAGGCGTGAAAAATTTAATCCTCGATTGGTGCGTTAGGAGTTTGCGCTTCCACATCTGCTGACGACAAGTTAGGAACAGACCATGTACCCTCACCTGCTTTGAAAACTTTCGCAGCAGGAACGTTGAATTCAACTGCACCAGTTTCTGGATTGGTTTTAGCGACTAATTGGGTTCCAGCCACTATTTTGAGAGCTACAGGCTCCCCTAAATCTTGCCCTTGGGTGTCACCAGGAGTTAAGCCAGCTACTTTGACACCACTTGGCAAGTAAACGCCATCACAGTTCCAATCATCGTCCGTGACTTTACCATTTCCCAAGTAGTAGAGAGTACTTGCTGCGGAAAAGTTAGATTTATTGGCTTTATGAGCATAGACCGCCAACGTTTTTCCAGTTTCATTACGGCACTGCCCCCAGTCTGCTGCTGTCTCTAAGATATATTTTTGCAGTTGCAACTCACCGAGCTTCTGCTGAATTTCCTCAGGTGTATAATCGGATTGATTTGGTGCGTCTTTTGCTTTTAAGAGGCTGTCAAGAGATTGAGTTACCTCTGTGTAGTCAGGACTCTGGGTAAGTTTCGGTCTGTCTGCCAAAGAAGGTTGAGCGATCGCTAAATTGACCAGAAATACGAATGCTACCAGAGCGATTTTGAACAGTTTCATGAACTTTCTCCTTGCGAGATTCCGAGTTTTTCCAACTCGATGTTTGGGTTTATGGTTGGAAAATTTTTAAGGGTAGACCTTTAGCAAAAAAGGTTTTTATTAAATTGCAGACACTGGTAAATGGTCTGCCAAGCTAAAACTGACACTTATTAGAACGACGGTAAGAGTTGATAGCTACCGCTTTCAACCAGAATAAAAATTCCTAAGCCAATTAACACAAATGGGACGATTCTCTTACCGTAACGAGTGAAAAGGTGAGCAACAACCGAATGGCGGGTTAATTGGTAGGCGACATAACACCAAACTCCAACCAACACAAAAAATACGCTTAAAATTACTCCCAAACTAGCCAGATTGCTACTAGCGAACAACGGTACATATATCCCGATATTGTCACCCCCATTAGCAAATGTAACAGCTGCGACGTGATAAGTCTGAGGAGTAAGAAAACTAGCGAGAGTTGACATCACTGAGGAACTAGCTTTTGAGCTATTAAATTCATCTGATACTGTCTGGACTTCGTTTTCATCTTTTTCCCAATTGACTAATTGATTCACTCCAATAACAATGGGAACCAGACCTAGTAAGCCAATCCAAGCTTTTGGCAGAATTAAGCCACCAAAGAAACCCGGAAGACTGGCGGCAATTAATACAGTGAATCCAAGATACTTACCTACAACAATATGTCTGGTGCGGAAGGTAGAATTTACCTGGGCGAAGAATAGCATCAAGATCACAATGTCATCAATGTTAGTTGCCACAAAGGATGTGACCCCGGCAATTATTGCTTGTGCAAACCAACTCATGACACAGCGATCGCAACCTCCTCAATTTTTCTCTATTTCAGGCGTTGAGCAGATTTCCGCCTCAGATACCTGCTCATTACTTCTGCCGAGAGTCAGCAAACAGAGACAACTGGTTACTAAAGTCAGGACGAGCAAGCCCCGATTTTCCAGCGTGTGACTGTCTACTAAAATTAAAACACCTAACCCAATTAAGACAAAGGGAACGAGTTGATTGCCGTACCGAGTTAGGGTCTGAGCGATCGCAGGTAAACGGGTTAATTGGTAAGCGGTGTAGCACCAAACTCCCACCAGCGAGAAGAATACCCCCAGAATCGCCAGAAGACCCTCCCAGGTACTACTCGCAAACAACGGCACATAGATACCGATGTTGTCACCCCCATTCGCAAATGTAACGGCTGCCACGCTATAAGTTTGTGGAGATAAAAAACTCGTAAACCAAGATTTCTCAGGTGGTTCTACTTTTTCCTCGCCTTCCGATTCATCCGTGTCTTGATTGAGTAAGCGACTGATTCCAATTGCAATCGGGAGAA
The DNA here is from genome assembly GCF_039961875.1 of Trichocoleus sp. ST-U2. NCBI lineage: Bacteria > Bacillati > Cyanobacteriota > Cyanophyceae > Leptolyngbyales > Trichocoleusaceae > Trichocoleus > Trichocoleus sp. ST-U2. The sequence continues at coordinate 144,205 of NZ_JAMPJY010000010.1, forward strand.
TGCCTAACAAACCAATCCAAGGGCGCGGCAATATTAGGGTACCAAAAAAACTGGGAAGGCTAGCGAGGACTAATGCACCAAAACCCAGATACTGACCAGCCACAATATGGCGACGTCGGAATACCGCATTCACTTGCGAGAAAAACAGCAACAAAATCACGATGTCATCAAGGTTGGTGGCTGTGAAGGCAGTGAATCCAAGGGGGATTGCCGTGATTATTTCGCTCATTTTTGCGTGTCCTTAAGGTTTGTAGATGCGTTGTCCAAACTAGCTTCAAAATTCATCATCTGCGATCGCCTCTGGTATCACCACCGAACTAGGGGTCGCAAACTTGGCATGAATCTCTTCAATCCCCCGCTCCATTGAACTGACAATTTCTGGAGAGCGGAATCTTTGGATGACAAACCATCCGCAAGTAACCATCAGGTACATCAAAAACAGGTAAGGAAACGCATCGTAAGGCGCTTCTGGAACTGGGAAAAGATTGCTACCTGGAATCCCCACGCTTCCAAGAACGGGAATCATCATAAACCCAACTGCCAGAACTGAGAACACTACATGGTGTAGGCGGAGTTTTCTAATCTTGTGCAGGTAAACGGGTGCAGCGATCGAAATCAAGGTATAAACCGTTAAAAACCCGTAGCTACAGATCGCGCCCAAGTAACCCATGCTGTCAAACAGCTTCACATGAAACAGGGACATGGAAGCAGGCACCAGAAATACAATCAGCGAACACAGCGTAACGGCAATGTGCGGTGTCCGGTTCGATGAGTGAGATAAACCCAACGAAGAGGGGAATAAGCCGTGACGAGCCATCGTAAAGAAGACTCTGGCTGCTGGATTAATACTACCAAGGACACAGGCAAAGAAGCTAAACAGGGCACTGAAGGCGACCAAGGTTCCTAAAAAACCAACTCCCGCTTGTTGCGCTAGAAAACCCAGCGGTTCTTCCGTAGTAGTAATGGAAACTCCAGTTCCGCTAAAACCCAGCACTTCAATGTAAGTCATCGAAATGAAGAATAAACCTGCCAGGGTAGTACTCCCCAAAACTGCTCTGGGGATCGTTTTTAAGGGGTCTTTTGCTTCATCACCCAGAGATGTAGCACTTTCAAAGCCAGAGAAACTAAACATTACTAGGACAAGCCCCATTGCGACGCTACCTGGAGTTACGCCTTGCAAGGTTAATTGGGACATATCTAATGCAAAGCCTTTGTGTGCCCAAATGATTATCCCTAAGACGCCAATCAGGGCAAGGGAAGCTCCCTCCATCCACAGCATCGCCATTGCTGATAGCTGGATATCTTTATATGCTGCATACCAGGCAACCCCTGCACCGAGTGCCAGCAGCGTAATCGTCGAGGGATGAATACCCAAGTGACCAATCAAGATACTGCTAAAGTTGGCAAAGCCGCACAAAACTGACATTCCTGTAAACAAGTAAGCCAGAACCAAACTCCAACCGCAAATTACACCTGCTGTCGGGCCTAATCCTTTGACGATGTACGAGTAGAGCGAACCGGGAGAAGCCGAGCGGCTAGCAAATTGATTGATGTTAATACTAACAAGCACTAACCCAATCATGCCGATGAGAAAGCTTAGCCAGGTGCCATTGCCGGAAAGTACGACGATCAATCCGATATTTGAGGCGGGTATTGTCGTGGGTGCAATGACCGCAAAGGATTGAGCAAGAACTTCTCCAAAGGGAAGACAGTTTGGCTTTAAGCCGCGATCGCTCTGATTTAGTCGTCTTTCACTTGTCATTTAGAGGCTCCCTTCATACAGATTTGCCAATTCGGTGCGGCTAGCCGAATCTAACCGCTAGGCTTTGTCTGGGTAAGGCTTGATTGCAATAAACTATGCTTTCAATCTATGCAGCCAAATTAATAAAATCAAATACTTTTTTTTGTTGAAAGGATAACTTAAAGTGATTGATAGCTTGATATAGACAGCTAGAGGTGCTTAAGGAGCCTTAAAGAGTAGAGATGACATTTGAACAATTACGAATTTTTTTAGCGGTGGCAGAACATCTGCACTTTACCCGTGCGGCGGAGGAACTATATATTACCCAACCTGCGGTTAGTGCCGCGATCCAAAGCTTGGAACAGCAATACAGCGTGAAACTGTTCCATCGCGTTGGTCGCCACATTGAGATCGCGGAGGCGGGGAAACTCCTACAGGTGGAAGCGCAGAAGATTCTCGATCAGGTTGCTTTGACTGAGCGAGGTTTGCGGGAATTAAACAATTTACAACGGGGTGAGTTGAAATTGGGCGCAAGTCTCACGATTGGCAACTACTGGCTACCCAGCAAAATTAGTCAATTTAAAACCCAGTATTCTGGCATTTTTGTTAACTGTACTTTGGGTAATGCAGAAGAAATTTGTGAAGGAACAGCAACAGGACTCTTTGATTTAGGTTTAATCACAGGAGAAGTCAAACCATCGCTACAGAGTTGTTTAGCGCAAGAGGTAGTGGGGAGCGATCGCTTACAAATTGTCGTGGGAAAGTCTCACCCCTGGTTTGGGCTTGCTGAGATTTCTCTAACAGAACTTTCTACAACCAGTTGGGTAATGCGAGAGGCAGGCTCCGGAGCGCAGCAAATGTTTGAGCAAGCCTTACAAAATTGGGGAATCGCTCCTACCCGGTTCAATGTAGTTTTAGTATTGAACAGTAGCGAGATGGTGAAGGCAGTGGTAGAAGGCGGCGTCGGTGCAGCCGCCATTCCAGAATTAATGGTGCAAAAAGAACTACAACTCTCTACACTGCACGCAGTTAACGTTGTAGATGATAGAAAAAGAGCGAAAACGAAACTGGAAATTGCCCAGCCTGTCTTGAAACTGAAGCATCAACAACGGTTTCAGACTCAAGTTTCAATTGCTTTTGAAAAAATGTTAATATCCACAACACTATCTACAATATTTTAACCAATTTTAGTTAGGTTTTACAAATTTACTTAAATCCAACAATTTTGTAGAGTCTTCGACAATTAGCGGCAGCTTTCCATCCCATTTCTCTATTGCTTGCCTTTGCAATAATTCTGGAGTTAAATTTTCACGTAACACCCTATCCGCTTCTGCTTCTCCTCTGGCTAAATTAACCTGTGCTTCTGCCTGCTGCAATGTTTTTAAAGTTATAAAGCCTGCACGTTTTGCATCCTGTTCGGCAATCTGTTTCGCCTCCACAGCATCGCTAAATCGCTTGGAAAAGTGGACATGGACTAGGGAGATATCATCAACTCCAATGTGATAACTAGCCAGTCGTGTAGTTAATGAATCGTCTACGCCCGCTTTTACTTCTCCTCGCTTTGTAATAATTTCTTCAGCAGTGTACTGTGCCATTACTGCTTTTAATACTTCTTCTACTGCTGGATTTATAATTTTTTCGATAACTAGGTTCTCGTTCCCAATTTGTTGATAAATAGCATTTGCTTCCTCTGGAATAATGTGCCAGTTGAGAGCTACATCCGTGAAAACATCCTGAAGATCCTTCGAGGAAGCTTCAGCAGAACTTTCCTGTTTTTGTACTCGAACGCTCAATTTCTGGACGGTATTAACGATAGGAATAATGAAGTGTATTCCTTCGTCTAATACTCTCGGCTGCACTTTACCAAACTGCATTAATACACCCCGTTCTCCAGCATCTACAATCACAACAGGAGTAAGGGAAATCACGACTAATAATAAAAATAAAATTAGTTTACCGCCATTGGGAAGAGCTTTAAATTTTTTCATGGTCGAGGGGTAAATGGCAACTTTACTAAACTATCAGCGAACTTTCGTAGATGTACTCAATCTCAAATAATCTCACTTTATATCGAGTCAGCAGGTCTAACATTTGACAAATCTGCCATTAGCGAGGTGTCGGTTCTGATAACTCGGCAACTTGAACCCCTCGCCATTTGCTAGTTCCCCAATCTTTAATATTTTTGTACTCAGATGATTAAGCGGAGTGCCAAACTACGGTAATGGAATCGATAAACCGTAGTTTATATCGAAAGGGACACTTGCCGTGAGAATTGTTGTTGAAAACGTATCCAAGCAGTTCGGCAGTTTCAAAGCGGTTAACGAAGTTAGCTGACAAGTGTCCAAGATGGCGGGTCGGGTTTGTGTTGCAGCACTATACTCGCTCTCACGCACTTGAGCGTGAGAGCGAGAGCCTTTGGTCTACAAATTCGCAATGCACTGAAAGCGAGAACCCAAACGCGAGTAGAACAACTACTAGAGTTGGTGCAATTGAACGGAATGGGCGATCGCTATCCCTTTCAACTCTCTGGAGGTCAGCGCCAACGAGTAGCACTGGCACCCCAGCAAAGATTACAGATTTGACTCAATACATTTCGGTTCAGGTTTTGACCGATTGCAACCCAAGCGACCAGAAATTCTTAGTAATCTAAGTATTGGAACGGAAGTCCTTACTTAGTTGATTCGACCAAATCTTTATAATCATTTTTAGTCTGTGCCTTTCGTAAAACAATCCGGGAGCAGATTATGAGACTAGATGAATTTACACAGTTGATCGAACAGGAAAGATGTCCTGAGTCTCTACCTCAAGCATTGCAGGCACTGTGGTACGACAAAAAAGGAGATTGGGACAAAGCTCATCAAATTGTGCAAAATGCCAGTGATGCTGACAGCGCTTGGGTTCACGCCTACCTACATCGAAAAGAAGGCGACAAAAGTAATGCCCTTTACTGGTATCGGCGCACCGGACGACCAGAGTTTAAAGAAGACCTAAACCAAGAGTGGCAGCAGATCGCTGAAGATGTGCTAGAGCGTTGCAAACCGCAATGATTTGATGGGATGGGCAACAGGAGCGCGATCGCCCCTAGAGGTTTCGGGATCTCATTACTTCACTCCAAAAGAAGCATTCGTTCAACCGGCAACGCCTGCTAGGGTAGTGATAATGAGCGATCTAGATCGATACTACAAAGTGCTGGGATTAGAGCCTGGAGCCTCACTTGATGAAGTGAACCAGGCTTATAGGGATTTGGCTTTTATTTGGCACCCCGATCGCATCCCAAAAGATAATCCTCGGTTACAGCAAAAAGCTCAAGAAAAGCTGAAAGAGATTAATCAGGCACGCGATCGCTTGCGCTCAGTTCGACCCGGCGAAAAGAACCGAAATCCCGAACCTCCGGCACGCGATCGCGCTCATCCACCGAGTTCTTATTATCAATCTAGTTACTCCTATCAATCACCGCCTCAATCACCGCCTCAATCTCACCCTCAATCTCACCCTCAGGCTCCTAAGCAGCAGTCCGACTTGAGCGGAGCCAACTTGAGCGGAGCTAATCTCAAAGAAAAGGACTTGTCTGGAAGAAATTTGAGCAATGCCAACCTCAGCAACGCCAACTTAAGCGATGCCTTCCTGCATAAAGTGAATCTTCAGGGAGCCAACCTGGAAAAAGCGAATCTTTTTAGAGCCAACCTGTTGCAAGCGAAGCTAAACAACGCTAACTTGCGAGAAGCTAACTTAATTGGAGCCGACCTCAGTGGAGCCGATTTGAGGGGAGCCGATTTGAGGGGAGCTAAGGTTGGGTCGCAAGACCGAGTCCTGGTTAAGTTGACTGGAGCGAACTTAGCAGGAGCCATCCTACCCGATGGCAGCATCCACGGTTAGGAAGCAGCGATACATCCTATTTGACCTTACCCCGTAAGCAGGGAGAGGAGAAGCTAGCCCCGTTTAGCTCAACGTTTAGCTCAACAACAAAAAGGCAAAGAAATAGCCGCCTCTCCGTGAAGATCGAGGGGGTTGGGGGGTGAGGTTCCGGCTAACCCTACCTCCTTCCCGCTCTTCAGGGGATGCCAAAATCTTTACAATATGAAATAAGGTTAAAACGTTTATCAGAAAACAGAGTCAGAATCAATGGCGCTATTCGGATTTGGTAAAAAGCAAAGTCTGCCCACGATCGAGCAAGCATTGCCGGGACGGGCAGAACCCATGCAAGTCCCCGCTACTCACTACGTAAACGGTAATCCGCTGAAACCTCCTTTTCCCGATGGGATGGAGATGGCGATGTTTGGCTTGGGGTGTTTCTGGGGAGCAGAGCGCATATTCTGGAAGCAACCTGGAGTTTTCACCACCGCAGTTGGCTATGCAGCAGGAGTCACGCCAAACCCTACTTATCATGAGGTTTGTACGGGCATGACGGGACACAATGAAGTAGTTTTCGTTGTGTTTGACCCGAAAGAAATTAGTTACGAAACACTCCTGAAACTCTTCTGGGAAAGCCACAATCCTACCCAAGGAATGCGTCAAGGCAATGATGTCGGCACCCAATACCGTTCCGGAATTTATGCATATTCAGACAGCCAGAAGAAGCTGGCTGAAGCATCCAGAGATGCTTATCAGCAAGCCCTGAAAGCCTCCGGGTATGGGGAGATTTCCACTGAGATTCTGGATGCTCCTGAGTTCTATTACGCAGAAGCCTATCATCAGCAGTACCTCGCCAAAAACCCAAATGGGTATTGTGGACTAGGCGGGACGAACGTTACTTGTCCTGTAATGACGAACGCTTGAAATAGAAATTCTGTCTTTTAGCGATCGCTAGCAGAAATCACTATCTTTACCCGGTATGCTCTTAAGCGGGTTGGTGCGTTCGTGGCACTGGTTCCTTAAAGCGTGATGAACTTGTCTAACCTAGATTTGGCAATGGTTTGACCAGTTCTCACTCTTTAGCAAACCAGTGCCACAATTTTTTATTTTGAATTGTCAAACAAAGCCTTAAAAAAGAGGCGGTAACAATATGAAATCTGTCAATCAGCGCTTCGACTCAGATTTCCTCCGGTCAGTTGCGAATTTCATCGCTATTCTTGCCGCATTTGCGATTAATGTCTATGCAAATGTGGCTCCTCCCAATGGATTGACAATTGGGGAAATTTCTAATCGGTTCTTTAGTGATGTCCCCATTATCCCCGCTAACTATGCTTTTGCGATTTGGGGAGTTATTTATTTAGGTTTGATTAGTTTTGGAGTCTATCAAGTTCTACCCGCTCAAAGACAAAATCCCTATCTGCGTCGGGAAGGGTATTTTTTGGTATTAGCGAGTATTGCACAAATCGCCTGGGTGTTTCTTTTCGAGTACCAACTGTTTACACTCTCAGTTGTGGCAATGCTGTTCATTTTAGTGCCCCTGATTGGGATTTATCTGCGTTTGGGAATTAGTTTAGAACGAGTTTCAAGGGTAAAAAAATGGTTAGTTCAAATTCCCTTGAGCATCTATCTAGGCTGGATTAGTGTTGCGACAATTGTGAATGTGGCGAGTACGCTTGACTATTTGGGTTGGAACGGTGGGGGCATCAGTCCTGAAATATGGACGGTAATTCTGCTGGTTGTCGCCGCAGCGATCGCTGCTACGATTACCCTAAAACGGGCGGATGTTGCCTATCCCTCCGTCATTATCTGGGCATTCGTAGCGATCGCGGTTCGTCAAGCCAATCAACCTTTGATTGCTGTGACCGCGGTTGTACTCGCGATCGCATTAGGGTTGTTAATTTTATGGCGTCAACTGCGGCGTCCTAAGGTGGCGATTTAATCGATAAAATCCCAAAGAACCTCACCCCTACCCCTCTCCGTTAACGGAGAGGGGAAAATGCTAAAGGTTTTACGGCTTGCCGTTCCTTTGAAGGAGAGGAGTTGGGGGGGTAAGGTTTTTATTGTGAAATACAATGTATTGCATTAGATACTAAAACTGACGCGACCACGTTTTAGGCCAGCGTTCTACTACAACTTTTGTTTGGGTAAAGAACGCCACAGCGTCTTTCCCTTGACCGTGTAAATCGCCGTAGAAGCTATCTTTCCAACCACTAAACGGAAAGAACGCCATCGGTGCAGCGACTCCTATATTGATGCCAATATTGCCAGCTTCTGCTTCATACCGAAACTGCCGCGCTGCGGCACCACTGCTAGTAAATAAACAAGCCATATTTCCCCATTGACCGCTATTGACTAAAGCGATCGCGTCCTCAATCGTTTCCAAGTGCATTAACCCTAACACTGGGCCAAAGATTTCTGTTCTCGCTAATTCGCTTCTTGGGTTGACATTTTGCAAAATTGTCGGTCGGACAAAGTTTCCCTGTTCGTAACCGGGAATCTTAGCGCTGCGTCCGTCTACTAATACCGTCGCACCTTCGTTAGCTCCTTGTTGAATTAATTGCTCAATTCGCGCTTGGCTTTGACGGGTAATTACCGGACCCATTTGGACTTTCTCATCCAAGCCATAGCCGACGACTCGTGTTTTTGCCGCATTTGCGATCGCTTCGGTAAAAGTGTGCCGTGCTTCTCCCACCGTCACAGCCACAGAAGCCGCTAAACAGCGCTGTCCAGCACAGCCAAAAGCACTATCGGCGGTAATTCGAGTCGTCATTTCCATATCCGCATCTGGCAGGACAATGATGGGATTTTTCGCGCCTCCCTGACATTGCACTCGTTTCCCAAAGACGGCGGCTTTACTGTAGACATATTGGGCAACGGGTGAAGAACCGACAAAACTAATGGCGCGGATTGTAGAGTGTTCTAAAATTGCATCGACCACTTCTTTGGCACCATTGACCAAATTGACGACGCCTTTAGGCAATCCAGTTTTTTCTAGTAATTCAAAGACCTTCTGCATCGTCAAAGGGACTTTTTCAGAAGGCTTAAGAATGGTTGTATTGCCACAAGCGATCGCGTAGGGCAAAAACCAGAAGGGAATCATTCCAGGAAAATTAAACGGAGCGATGATTGCGGTCACTCCCACGGGTTGACGAATCATCATTTCGTCAATCCCACGGGCAACATTTTCCAGATTGTAACCCTGCATCAACATGGGAATCCCACAAGCAACTTCTACATTCTCAATTGCACGTTGTAATTCTGCTTTTGACTCAGCAAACGTCTTCCCACATTCCAGCGTCACGATGCGAGATAACTCATCTAAATGTTCTTCTAATAGAAATTTCAATTTAAATAGATATTGCACTCGTTCCGTTGCCGGGATGCGTCGCCAGTTCGGATAGGCAGCCGCAGCCGCAACAGCAGCAGCCTCTACATCGCTTGCAAGTGACAAGGGAACCTGGGTTAAGACTTCGGCAGTAGCGGGATTCACCACATCCAGGTATTCGGTGGTGCGGGAAGCACACCACTCGCCGTTAATGTAGTTGGGTAAGGGGTTTCTGAAGGACACAGAGATTTCTCCTTCCAAAGGTTTTTTCTGCATCCTACTCCCAAAAAGACCGGAACCGAAGCTTTACCGGGGAGGGTAATTTAACCTAAGTTTGGGTTAAGCAGCTTGGGGCAAAGCAAAGTCCAGATCCGACGGTTTCTTGGGCTGATGGCATTCTTGCAATCAACCCACACATCTGGTTCACCATGAGGGACAAGTGGTAATTGTTGATAACGCGACGTTCCATCATGGCGGACGCATTGCACCACTACTTGATTAGGCTGGCTTGAGGCTGTTGTATCTGCCCCTCTATTCTCTTAACCTCAATCGAATTGAGAAGTGTTGGGCTTGGCTCAAAACTCGCATTCGCCAATGCTTCTCTCACTCCAGTTCCCTCCGACACGCGAGCGAGTCTGTTCTTAGGGATGCTGTGTTCTCACACTCCTGCCGATAGGGATATATAGAAAGTTTCTGAATAATTAAGTAAGTTGTACTTTTAGCTTATTTGTTACATACGTAACATTTTAGGGAATCCTAGGAATAAAGTTAAAGCTCGCTTTTTAAACCTAATGACTCCTCTAGTACAGCAATTCCCAAAACTTTCTGGCTATACCTTGGTTGAGCAACTGTATCTAGGTTCTAGGACAGCTGTCTATCGAGGAGTGCAAAGGTTACAGCAATGTCCGGTGGTGATTAAGACACTGCGGCACGAATATCCCAGCTTCAGCGAATTAGTGCAGTTTCGCAATCAGTATGCGATCGCAAAAAATCTCGACATTCCAGGCATTGTCCAACCGATGAGTCTAGAACCCTATGCTCATGGCTATGCCTTGGTGATGGAAGACATTGGTGGCATTTCCCTACGTCATTACATCCAGACTTCCCCGCTGACGGTGGAACAATTCTGGCCAATTGCTCTGCAAATTGTGGATGTCCTCCACCAGCTCTATCAGCAACGAATTATTCACAAAGACATTAAACCCGCCAACATTCTGATTCAACCCGAAACTGGGCAGATTAAGCTAATTGACTTTAGCATTGCTTCCCTGTTACCCCGCGAAACCCAAGAGATTCAAAATCCCAACATTCTAGAAGGCACCCTAGCCTATATCTCACCAGAACAAACCGGGCGGATGAACCGGGGGATTGACTATCGCAGCGATTTCTATTCTTTGGGAATTACCTTTTTTGAACTGCTCACGGGACAGTTACCATTCCCAGCTGACGAGCCAATGGAAATGGTTCATGCCCATATAGCGAAGCAACCCCTCTCTGTCTGCGATCTCAACCCAGATTTGCCCATCCTGCTCGGTGAAATCCTTCGCAAACTGATGGCTAAGAATGCGGAAGAGCGCTATCAAAGTGCCCTCGGTCTTAAGCACGATCTAATGAGATGCCAGCAAGAGTATGGTGTTGCGAACAAACACGCCTGGTTTAACTTAGGTGAACGGGATATCAGCGATCGCTTTTTGATCCCTGAAAAACTTTACGGACGAGAACAAGAAGTTCAAACCTTGCTCGAAGCTTTTGGTCGAGTTGCCAACGGAGCCTCCGAACTGATGCTGGTAGCCGGTTTTTCCGGCATTGGCAAAACCGCCGTCGTCAATGAAGTGCATAAGCCGATTGTGCGTTGGCATGGCTATTTCATCAAAGGTAAATACGACCAATTCAACCGCAATCTTCCCTTTAGCGCCTTTGTCCAAGCCTTCCGCGACCTGATGGGTCAACTGCTCAGTAGTGATGACGTGCAGTTGCAAGAGTGGAAAGCGAAGATCCTGGCGGCAGTGGGTGGCAACGGTCAGGTGTTGATCGAGGTAATTCCTGAACTCGAACAGGTTATCGGCCCACAACCCCCGGTACCAGAACTCTCCGGTAGCGCCGCTCAGAACCGTTTCAATCTGCTGTTCCAGAAGTTCATCACCGTGTTCACCACCCCAGAGCATCCCCTGGTGATTTTCCTGGATGACTTGCAGTGGGCTGATTCCGCTTCTTTGAACTTGCTAAAGCTACTGCTGACAGAGCGCGATGCCTACGGCGGCAAGCAACGCGGTTATCTGTTCATCATCGGAGCCTATCGGGATAACGAAGTGTTCCCGACGCATCCGTTAATGCTGATGCTCGACGAGGTTAAAAAAGCGGAAACTCTGATCCATACCCTCACCCTGGAACCCCTGAGCCAAGCGGTTGTGAATCAGTTAACGGCAGATACCCTGAGTTGCTCTCTGGAACTGGCTCAACCGCTGACGGAGTTGGTCTGTCAAAAAACCAAGGGAAATCCCTTCTTCCTCACCCAATTTCTCAAAGCCCTGCATGAGGACGGCTATATTTCGTTTGATTCCCAGGCAGGACATTGGCAGTGCGACTTAGCAACGGTGAAGTTACTCGCGCTCACGGATGATGTCGTTGAGTTCATGGCACTCCAGTTGCAAAAATTACCTGCTGCAACCCAGACTGCTTTGAAACTGGCAGCTTGCATTGGCGCTCAGTTCGATTTGGCGACCCTGGCGATTGTCAATGAGCGATCGCCCGAAGATACCGCCATCAACCTCTGGAAAGCCTTGCAAGAAGGCGTGATTTTACCGATCGCCGAGGTCTATAAGTTTTATCAGCCGCTGCCACTTCAGGTGGCAGAAGTCAACCAGGCAGAAACCTTTAACTGTTCCTATCGCTTTCTCCACGACCGCGTTCAGCAAGCCGCCTATTCTCTCATCCCTAACGAGCAAAAACAGACGACTCATTACCAGATCGGGCAACTGTTGCTGCAACAAGTTTCCCCTGCCGCCAGAGAAGAGCGCATTTTTGAAATCGTCAATCAGTTGAACTATGGAACCACGCTGGTTGAGGAACAACAGGAACGGGACGAACTTGCCCAACTCAACCTCACGGCTTGCCGCAAAGCCAGACTGGCAACTGCCTATCAAGCTGCCCGTGAATATGCCACCGTGGCGCTGAAACTGCTGGGAACAGACGCTTGGCACCGGCAGTACGACATGACTCTAGCTCTACACGACTTAGCTGCCGAGGTCGCTTTCTTGGTGGGCGATTTTGAGCAGATGGATCGGTGGATTGAAGCGGTAATTCATCATGCGAAAACGCCTTTAGAACAGGTGCAAGTCTATCAAGTCCGAATTCAGGCGTTAGTCGCCCGCAATCAATTTGTAGAAGCGATCGCGATCGGTCAATCGGTCTTCCGAATGTTGGGCGTGAACCTGCCAGACGAAACAACGCTAGAGGATATTCGGCTCCTGAAGCAGGAAATTGATGCCTTAATTGGCGATCGCGCCATTGAGTCATTTCTTCATCTGCCCCCCATGAGCGATCCTCAGCAGCTCGCGATTATGCAAAATGCAGCGCGACTGACCCCCGTCTGCTATATGTCCGGCACAAAGCTTTATTTTCTGGTCGTAGCCCTCCAGGTTAAATTATCAATTCAGTTTGGCAATAGTCCGGTTTCCCCTTACTGCTACGCGGGTTACGCCTTTCAACTGAGGATATTGTGGGGAGACATGACCAAGGTGCCTCAGTTTGGGCAATTAGGATACCAACTCGCCTCAGAGCCAGATGCCAAAAATATTCGAGCCGCAACAGCCCTGTTAATGGGGGGATATGTGGGTCACTGGACGATCCATCTGCGAGAAACGTTGGCTATTCTGCTGGAAGGCTATCAAGCTGGATTGGAAACTGGCAATCTAGAATTTATGGGCTATGATGCCCAGTTGTACTGCTTCAATGCTTATTGGTGCGGTCAACCGCTCGCTGAACTCGAACCCCAAATTTGCGCCTATTACCAACAGTTGTGCGACCTCCACCAAGTCACGGCAGCAAACTGTGTTTTGGCTTACTGGCAAGCGGCTCAAATTCTTTTGGGTGAGTCAGAGGAAGAGATTCTCCTACGCCAGGATGCCTATGAAGAACAAGTCCTGGATGAGGCAAAAGTCGATTTTTACCGACTATCTTTCTTTTACCTGTATCGATTCACATTGAATTACTGGCTGGAAGACTTTGCCAAGGCGGAATACGATGCCACTCAAACCCGACAGTATTTAGCCGGAGGGATGGGAAGTACCGTTGAACCGATCTTATATTTCTATGATTCTCTGACCGTGCTGGCAACTCCCCCGGAATCGATGTTGGAGTCAGAACCTAGATGGCAGCGAATGCAAGAAAATCAAGCCAAGCTAAAAGAGTGGGCAGATTATGGCCCCATGAATTACTTGCACAAATATCATCTAGTAGAAGCTGAGAAACATCGCGTTCTCGATCGCAAAACGGAAGCAATAGAACTGTATGACCTAGCGATCGCCGATGCCAAAGCCAATGGCTACCCTCAGGAAGCAGCCCTTGCCAATGAACTGGCGGCAAAATTCTACTTGGCTTGGAACAAAGAGCGGATCGCCCAAGCTTATATGATTGAAGCCTATTATGGCTATGCTCGCTGGGGGGCGAAAGCCAAACTCGCCGACTTAGAAACTCGCTATCCTCAACTACTGGCTCCCATCCTCCAACAAACGCAGACACCATTCTCTGTTGACGAAACCGTATTTGCCACTGGAACTGTCACCGCTACGAATACTTCCTCCACCAGTATTTCTGATTCCCTGGATCTGCTTGCCATCCTCAAAGCTTCCCAAACTCTTTCTAGTGAAATTGAGCTTGAGCAGTTAATTGGCACTCTCTTACTTACGGTAATACAAACCTCAGGGGCGACGCAGTGCGCTTTGATGTTGAGTGAGGAACAAAATCTCACGGTTCAGGCTAAGGCAGAGCTTACGGAATCCGGTCAAATCGCAACGCAGATTCTGCATCCGGCGCAGTCGCTTGTCGATAGCGGTATAGTCCCTATCAGTCTGGTCACAAAAGTCAAACGCAACTTGCAGTCTGCCGTGATTCCCAACGCCGTGCAAGAGCCGCTATTGATCGGTGATGTGTATATCCAAAACCAACAGCCCAAGAGTCTGCTGTGCAGCCCCATTCTGCACCAAGGCAAGTTGCTGGGTATGGTCTATCTGGAAAATAATCTGGCAACAGGAGCCTTTACCCGCGATCGCGTTAAGTTGCTGAATTTGCTCTGTGCCCAAGCTGCGATTTCCCTGGAGAATGCTCGCCTCTATCGGCAAGCCCAAGCCTATGCTCAACAGCTTGAAGAATCTCAGCTTCAGATTGTGCAAAACGAAAAAATGGCGACTTTGGGTAACTTGGTGGCAGGAGTTGCTCACGAAATTAATAACCCCGTCGGCTTCCTCAACGGCAGTATTAATAATGCCAAAGATTATGTAAAAGACCTGCGTGAGTATTTAGACACCTACCAGCAGCACCAGCCGCCTACTGGTTCGGTAGCCGAATTGGCCCAAGAAATTGACCTAGAGTTTCTATTGGAGGATTTACCCAAGTTAATTGACTCGATGCAAGGAGCGACCGATCGCATCAAAGGCATCAGCACCAGTCTGCGTACCTTCTCTCGTGCCGATACGGAACACAAAGTTAGCGCCAAGCTGCACGAAGGGTTAGATAGTACGCTGTTAATTCTCAAGTATCGACTCAACGCGAATGAAAATCGGCCTGCCATTAAAGTTATCCGAAACTACGGTGAAATCCCTGAAATTGATTGCTTCCCCGGTCAGCTTAACCAGGTGTTTATGAACATTTTGGCTAATGCGATTGATATGTTCGATGAAATGGCACAGCAAACAACCTTTGAAAAATTCGAATATCATCCCCAACAGATCGCGATTCAAACTGCATTATTACCAGAACAAAATACGGTTGAAATTCGCATTAATGATAATGGTAAAGGCATGAATGAGGAAGTTAGAACTAAGATTTTCGATCATTTGTTTACCACTAAAGAGGTTGGCAAGGGAACGGGGTTAGGCTTAGCGATCGCCCGTCAGATTGTGCTAGAGAAACATGATGGTCGGCTGGAAGTCCAGTCGGAGTTGGGGCAAGGCTCTGAGTTTTCCATCTTCCTCCCGGTTCGGGGTTAAGTCATCCATCCTGCTTGAAACGCTGTAAATCAACCACCGCTGTGGCGCAGTACAACCACTCTGTTGCAGCGAACAGTTTAGATATCTTGGTGTAGATGCAAAGGCGATCTGCTGCCGCTGAGCACGACCGTTGTACAGCTTAAATTCTGGGTTTTGGCTGCTGAAGCCGGGACTTTCGCCACTAGGGTTCAAAGTGGCAGCACAAATCGTCAATGTGCCAGAAAAGTTCTTCTGGCACTAGATATGGAAGGAACTGGCTGAATTATAGATTTAACTCATTTCAGCTTACAGGTCTCCTTCTTTTCTTATCCCAAACTCAGATTAATTTAAACTCCAACATTCGCCAAATCAAAGCGATTAAAAACAAAAAACCCCAGTACCCATCTGGGGTGTACTGAGGAGCGAGTTCTTTCGAGTCCGATTATTTTTTATCTAGAGTCCCGTTGGCTTTGTTCTCTACATTACAGCCGAAATTTGCTCCACTAACGAAAGCCGTCCTTTACACGCGGCGCGAAGGAGACGGTCGATGACATCTCTCTCTTCTTCACCCAGCGAATCATCGAGTAGCGCTGCCATAAGTCCGTAGCGGTCAGCAAGGGTCAGAGAACCAGAATAAGTAACTTGAGCGAATAACTCAGAGAGGGCGGTGGGGAGAAGTTGGATAGAAGGCATCGTTTGGGACTTGAACTCGATATCTATAATATCGGTGAATTTCCGGTTGTCATTGGTGATGCGATGGGATAGCAAAAAGTGATTCTTTTAGCCGCCTCTTGTGATTCAAATCACAAGAAATGGCGAACTCAATCGCAGCACGAGTACGATCTGGGTCACTTTATGGCTTCCTGGCGAAAGCTTTACGTTTGTGCTGAATCGAGACTCCCAGAGGCTTCCGTCCTAGGAGTGTCAATTTAAGTCAACAGCAAGGCAAAAAGACCGCATAAAGCAATGCCATCAAAGACTCCGGCTCCGCCGATACTTAGCACTCCTGGTGTCATTGCTTGAATTTCCTTCAGATGCAGCAAATCCGCACCAATCAACGTTCCCAATACGCCCCCAGCAAACGCAACAGGAGCAGCATGAACCCCTGCAATCACAATGGCAGACAGCGCAGCGGTTAGGGGAGCCAATAATGGACTCATTTGAATACCAATTCCCGGCACCACTTTCGCCCCGTAGTAGCTAACAAGCGAGACAATTACAGTCACTAGGACAATGAAGAGCGGATCTGCACGGGTAAATTGGTACAGCGCCACAACTAGCGGAATTAATCCACCCCCCACATTTAAAGCTACGACAGTTGAACGCTGCACTTTCCTCAGAGGAATCCCCCAGAATTGCCTTAACCAGAAGGAGGTAAAGTCATCGATCAAGTCAGCTTGGGATTCCACTCGATAGAGGGGGATATTGATAGTGCTGCCCAGAATAACTGCTGTTAGTAATAAAACAGCCATACCGGAAGAAAATCCTAGCTTGGCTACCGCAATTTGCACCACATCCACCGCTAAAGCAAACCAAAGAAAAGGTAGTAGCAGCAGGAACAGGATAAATAGAAGTAGGGAGACTGGAAGATAAATCATAAACATCTGGGGGAAGGATTCCTCGTTAGAGTCCTTCACGCTGTCGCTATTGTATAAATTTAGAGAAAATCCAGTAAGACGGTGTTGACCACCTTAATCATTGGTTATTGCCGTACACGAGCAGGAAAGGTTCGCGGTTTTGCGGCCCTACAATATGGGTGGAAAGCATTACTTACTAGGTAGGGTTTTCCCTAATGACAAAAGTTTTTGGATAGAACAATATTAGATTAAGGCAAGTAAATAAGTCTTGTAACTAAAAGCTGCTTTGTCAAAGTAATTAGCGGTGCAGCCAGTTACTGAAAAAGACTATTTTCTTGCCTCAGGTAAAGCAGCTTCTCCATATTAAGTAATCGCAATCAAAGAAGCTGTGCGCGAGCCTATCAAACGATAACGTTGAGTGAGTTAAGTCTATAACGGAGGTAACTGAACGTATGGCACTAATACGTTGGCAACCATTCCGCGAAATAGAAACCTTACGCCGTCAATTTGACGAACTGTTTGAGGAACTTGCAAGAGGCAACCGCGAGTCTGAGATGACTTGGACGCCTTTGGTTGAACTTCAAGATATGGATGACAACCTCATTCTCAGGGCACAACTTCCCGGATTAGAAGCTAAGGATCTCGATGTCCAAGTGACTCGTGATGCAGTTTCAATTTCGGGGGAACACCGCTCTGAAAACAAGGTTGAAGAGAAAGGATATTTCCGCTCAGAATTTCGCTACGGTAAATTCCAACGGATGATTCCTTTGCCGGTTCATATCCAAAACGAGCGGGTACAAGCTGACTTCCAGAATGGCGTTTTAACGCTGACGCTGCCTAAGGTGGAAGAAGCGCAACGCCGAGTGGTCAGACTCAACTTGGGTGAAAGCCAAGGCGTGGGCAGCGTTAGCGTAGCCATGCGCGATAGCGCTATAGCGATGCCAAAGGAAATCGCTGGGGCAAATGCTTCCACAAATGCTTCCACGACGGTAGAAGCGAACAGCGAACAAGGTAACGGTCATAACGACCAGGCTCAAGCTGAATCTGCGATCGCTTCCTAATTAACGCGCTTCGCATCCTCCATTCCTCCTGAGAGACATGGCAGCAGACGGGAGCAATTCCGTCTGTTGCTGAAACGACAACTAACCGCGATCGCAATCACTGCAAGTGCGATCGCGGTTAATTTTTCACATAACAGCTTTGTGCATTCCCACAAGTTAAAGGATTATTCCAATTTCTCTGTTGAGTGCTGCTTCAATTGCCGCATCAGTGGCTTGAACTGAGATTTTAAAATACACACCCACAGCAGCCTTCAATCTCCAGCAGTGTTGCAGCTGCTCATCAAAGCGTGGTGCGGTTGCATCTCCCTAAATCCAGGTTAAGCCTGGTTCTTTACGAAGACGAAAATTCAGGGAATAATTAGAGAAATACAGATGAGGAAAATTTTTAGTTCGGTAGAAATACTATGCTGAGAATTGCGATCGTAGCTCTATTAACTTTGGAGATAGTGTTATTGTCTGCGTTAGCGCTATCTCCAGCTAACGCGACTAGCAGTGACTTTGAAAATTACATCTGGAGCTTTGCGGATGTAGGCAGCCATCAAGTTGTTTGTAAGAAGATTGTGATGCATCCGGAGAAACAGTTGCAGTCCGGAGAATCTGGCAGACAAGTTGTCAAAATGTCTTCTACCTCTATAGTCGTGAGTGATAGTTATTGTGCTGCCTCAACAAAACCTGCTGTGGGAAGCTAATCGGTTACTTTAATACTGATCTGAGTGGGAGGTAGCTGGAACGCACCTTACCTCTTAGTTATGTTTTGCCCGATTGCTTCCGGAAAGATATAGCAGTCCTAAATGATGCTTGAAAGCGAGATTACCGACTTCCTTAAAGAAGTCGGTAATCTGTTCTGCTGATTCACAATTCCAATAGGGTTGTTATAGTGCCAGATAAAAAGAGATTATTACGCGTAAAACTCTCACAATACAAGTATTTTAAGTCTCAAAACTATATCTCAAACTTTATATTCTTTGGTTCGGATATCTCTACATTCTTGATTCCAAGTTTCCGTCCAAAGTAGCATTTACAAAACTAAATAAACTTGATTAAATTTTTGTGAAGTAATTTCCTCTGTTTACGAAATCCTTCACAAGGAATCAGACATCTATAGAACAGAGCCTCTTCTAATCTAAATTAGACCTTACTACAATTAGGAGGTTAGTGATGAGAATTGCACAGGTGGCCCCTTTATGGGAGCGTGTTCCACCTCCAGCCTATGGCGGCATCGAATTAGTTGTCGGGTTACTTTGCGATGAATTAGTCCGGCGCGGTCATGAGGTCACTTTGTTTGCATCTGGTGATTCCATCAGTCTCGCTGAATTAGAATCTGTTCATCCACAGGCACTCCGTTTAGACTCCTCAGTGAAGGAATATAGCATTTACGAAATGCTGCAATTGAGTCGAGTCTACGAGCAAGCAGATAAGTTTGATATCATTCACTCTCACATGGGCTGCGCTGCCTTGCCTTATGCGAATCTGGTAAAAACGCCTACTGTTCACACTCTGCATGGCATTTTTACCCCAGACAATGAAAAGCTGTTTATGCACGCCCGTCGTCAACCTTTCATTAGTATCTCCAATGACCAGCGGGAACCCAGACTAAATCTGAACTGCGTCGCTACGGTTTACAACGGCATCAATCCAACGATTTATGAGTTTTACCCCCAGCCGGATAACCCCCCTTACTTGGCTTTTCTAGGTCGAATCTCACCGGAAAAAGGGCCGCATTTGGCAATAGAAATTGCTAAGCGTTCTGGCTGGCACTTAAAGATGGCAGGGAAAGTAGATGTCGTTGATGTGGAATATTTTGAGCAAGAAATCAAGCCTCACATCGATGGCAAGCAGATTGAATATTTGGGTGAAGCAAACCATGTTCAAAAGA
This sequence comes from Trichocoleus sp. ST-U2, assembly GCF_039961875.1. Classification (NCBI taxonomy): domain Bacteria; kingdom Bacillati; phylum Cyanobacteriota; class Cyanophyceae; order Leptolyngbyales; family Trichocoleusaceae; genus Trichocoleus; species Trichocoleus sp. ST-U2. Next base: position 163,822 of record NZ_JAMPJY010000010.1, read on the forward strand.
ATGCATTGATGGGAGGGGCTGTTGCAACTTTGTTCCCAATTACCTGGCGCGAACCGTTTGGGTTAGTCATGATTGAATCGATGGCATCAGGAACGCCAGTTATTGCCATGAAGATGGGTTCTACGCCAGAAGTGATTGCTCACGGAAAGACAGGCTTTTTAACCCAAAACGTTGAAGAAGCGATCGCTGCAATTGATAAAGCCGCCCAATTAAACCGCTACGCTTGTCGAGAACACGTGCAAACCCACTTCAGCGTCCAACAGATGACTGATGGTTACGAAGCAGTTTATCAACAAATCTTGGCAGAGCGCTTTTCGCAAAATGGTCACGTCCGCAGTCAATCTAGATTGCGTAGCACGCATTAATCCCTAATCGTTTTGAGGAATCTTACAGGGAGGAGGAAGCTTGTGCCATCCAAACTGTAAGTTTTAATTCCTCAATTCAGTTCAGTTAAGAGCAAATTGCAGTTTAAGAATTTTAATTGCCCTAAAATTTAGTATAATTTCGCCCGGTTGCTATTAGGTGAGCCGACTTAAAAATCATTTCGCTAAATTAAGTTGTATGCAATTTCGAGTCTCTACAAAGCCTGAGATTTATCTCAAGGCTCTTATGTCAGTGCCCTTCGACTTAGCAATGGTGCAAGCTATGAGCTTTGCCACTAACCGGAATGCTTGATAATTGAGCAAATTTTTACATAACTGTGGCTCAGATAAAGATATAGATAAGGGAGCAAGCCATCTACCAATCGGCAAGAGGACTTCCCAATGCACTACCGTCTTAGATACCTCAGCTTTACTACTGCGACTCTACTGCTTTCGGTAACATTTCCCCTTTTACCGCTTACCTCAAACTTTGAGCCGCTGGTAGTTCAGGCGCAAACGACCCAAGATAGAACAGCGGAGGCGAAACGGCTAAACCAAGAGGGACTTCAGCAATTAGACAGGGGACAATTTCGAGAAGGCTTAGAGAAATTCCAGCAGGCTTTAGCGATTAATCAAGAAATTGGCGATCGCAAAGGCGAGGGCGTCATTCTCAACAACATTGGGAGAGTTTACGACAGTCTGGGACAGTACCCGAAAGCATTAGAGTTCTATCAGCAAGCTTTAGCCATTCGCAAAGAAGTGGGCGACAAGGCGGGGGAAGGGACGACTCTCAACAATATTGGGGCAGTTTACAACTACCTGGGACAATACCCGAAAGCCTTGGAGTTTTATCAGCAAGCTTTAGCCATTCGCAAAGAAGTTGGCGACAGGGGAGGGGAAGGGACGACTCTCAGCAATATTGGGACAGTTTACAACTACCTAGGACAGTATCCCAAAGCCTTGGAGTTCTATCAGCAAGCTTTAGCCATTAGTAAAGACATTGGCGACAAACCGGGGGAAGGAACGATTCTCAACAATATTGGGTTAGTTTACAAAAACCTGGGACAGTACCCGAAAGCCTTGGAGTTCTATCAGCAAGCTTTAGCCATTCGCAAAGACACTGGCGGCAAGGCGGGGGAAGGGACGACTCTCAACAATATTGGGCAAGTTTACGACAGCCTAGGACAGTACCCGAAAGCCTTGGAGTTTTATCAGCAAGCTTTAGCCATTAGTAAAGATATTGGTGACAAGGCAGGGGAAGGAAATACCCTCAACAGCATTGGGACAGTTTACAACTACCTAGGACAGTATCCCAAAGCCCTGGAGTTCTATCAGCAAGCTTTAGCCATTAGTAAAGACATTGGCGACAAGGCAGGGGAAGGAGATACCTTCAACAATATTGGTGCAGTTTACAACTACCTGGGACAGTATCCCAAAGCCTTGGAGTTCTATCAGCAAGCTTTAGCCATTCGCTCTCGAATTGGCGACAAGGCGGGGGAAGGGACAACCCTCAACAACATTGGGGCAGTTTACGTCGAGCTAGGGCAGTATTTAAAAGCGTTGGAGTTCTATCAGCAAGCTTTAGCCATTCGCGGAGACGTTGGCGACAAACCGGGGGAAGGAACGACTCTCAACAATATTGGGTTAGTTTACAAAAACCTGGGACAGTACCCGAAAGCCCTAGAGTTCTATCAGCAAGCTTTAGCCATTAGTAAAGACATTGGCGACAAGGCGGGGGAAGGGACGACTCTCAGCAATATTGGGCAAGTTTACAAAAACCTGGGACAGTACCCGAAAGCCCTAGAGTTCTATCAGCAAGCTTTAGCCATTAGTAAAGACATTGGCGACAAGGCGGGGGAAGGGACGACTCTCAACAATATTGGATCAGTTTACGACAGCCTGGGACAGTATCCCAAAGCCTTGGAGTTTTATCAGGAAGCTTTAGCCATTAGTAAAGACATTGGCGATAAGGCGGGGGAAGGGAGGACTCTAAATAATATTGGGGCATTTTACCACTACCTGGGACAGTACCCGAAAGCTTTAGAGTTATATCAACAAGCTTTAGCCATTCGGTCTCGAATTGGCGACAAGGGAGGGGAAGGGACAACCCTCAACAACATTGGGGCAGTTTACAAGTACCTGGGACAATACCCAAAAGCCTTGGAATTTTATCAACAAGCTTTAGCGATTGTTAAAGAAATTGGCGATAAGCCAGGGGAAGGTGTAACCCTCAACAACATTGGTTTCCTGTTAGAGGAACAGAAGCAGCCGCAATTAGCGATCGCTTTCTTGAAACAATCCGTCAATGTCACGGAAGCCATTCGCAAAGATTTAAGAAGCCTGCCAAAAGAGCAACAGCAGTCTTACACCGAAACCGTTGCAGCCACCTATCGTCGTCTCGCTGACCTTTTGCTCAAAGAAAACAGGGTACTCGAAGCGCAACGAGTCCTCGACTTGCTCAAAGTTCAAGAACTCGACGATTACCTCCGCACCGTACAAGGGAACGAAAATACAAAACCGGGGGTGGAATATTTACCCTTAGAAGAGCGACTTTTGGGCGAGTACAATACTGAACTCGCTTCCGTTGTCCAAATTGGTAAAGAACTACAGAAACTCCAGAAGATTCCCGCAAGCGATCGCACTCCACAGCAGGAACAGCGCCGACGGCAGATTGAAACCGCTCAGCGGGAATCAACTCGAAAATTTCTCGATTTCATCGGTTCTCCCCAAATTGTCACTCTTGTCGGGCAACTGAACCAAACTACAGGCAGCGAAAACCTCAGCCCGCAAATGCTTGTAGGTTTACAGGACAACCTCAAGAAACTGGCACAAGATGCCGTTCTTCTCTATCCGCTGATTCTCGAAGACCGCCTGGAACTGGTACTCATTACCCCCTACGCGCCTCCGATTCATCAAACTGTCCCCGTCAAAAGAGAAGAACTCAACCGCACCATTGTCGATTTTCGCTCAGCTTTGAAAAATCCGAACGCGAATGCGAAAGAACCTGCCCAAAAACTCTACAATTGGCTCATTCAACCGATAGAAGCTGCCCTTAAAGAAGCGAACGCCCAGACGATTATCTATGCCCCAGACGGGCAACTGCGTTACATTCCCCTGGCGGCTTTGTATGACGGCAATCAGTGGTTGGTGCAGAAGTACCGCGTCAATAATATCACTGCCTTGAGTCTGATCGAGTGGGACAAGAAACCCCAAGCGCCTAAGATTTTAGCGGGTGCGTTCAGTCAGGGAAATTACAGCTTTCAAGTCGGCGATCGCAACTTCAACTTTGGAGGATTGCGCTTTGCAGGAAAGGAAGTCGAAAACTTGGCGGCGATGCTTCCTAACACGACAGGTTTACTCAACCGGGACTTTAGCGAAAAGGAAATATTAGCCCGGATCAGCGATTATTCTATCCTCCACTTCGCGACTCATGCCGCCTTTGTCACGGGGAAACCTGAAGATTCGTTTATTTTATTTGGTAATGGCGATCGCGCAAATTTCCGCGATGTCGAAACTTGGCCTTTGAAAAACACCGATCTGGTCGTCCTTTCTGCCTGTGAAACCGGAGTCGGCGGTCAATTAGGTGATGGGAAAGAGATTTTAGGCTTTGGGTACCTGATGCAAAAGGCGGGTGCGAGGGCGGCGATCGCATCTTTGTGGACGGTCGATGATGGCGGTACCCAAGCACTGATGAATGCTTTCTATACCGCCCTAGAAAATGGCAATACCCCAAAAGCTGAATCCCTCCGCCAAGCACAAATCGCCTTGATTACCGGCGACTATACAGCTTTGGGTCAAGAACGGGGCATTTTTGTCGTCGAACGGATTCGCGATATACCCGGTAATGTTAGCGATCGCCTTAGCCACCCTTATTATTGGGCACCCTTCATCTTAATTGGCAATGGTCTATAAATGCCGATTACTGCTGTTCTTGCCCCGATCCGCCTTGATTCGGTCGTTGAGTCGCGGCGGCATTCTCCGGACTTTCTTCTTCGGCTCTTCTCGCATCAACACCTTCATCCAGAAGATCGGCTGGTTCTACTGAGAGGTCGGCAGCAGTATCAATCCGACCATTCGCATTGGTGTTGGGTTTGGGTGAAGTGCTTTTATGACTGGCGTGACCACCTGGCATGATTTTTTCCTCAATTTGAATTAATCTATCTATTTGAGCTTAGTCTCGTTGGTTGAGAGAAATACCCTATCTTGAGGCTTAGATTTCACTAATAAAGTTCAATACTTTTAGCTAGTTTTTGTCTAAGCATTTTCTTTTAATTTGGATTTAATAAGTATAGATAGAGACGCAAGAATCCTTGTAATTACTGGGTTCTGAAGGGAATGCTGTTTCAGCAGGCTTTCAGAACTAGCTTTGCTAGAATTTGCTTTGTAAATCGGCAGAAATTTTTGAAATCAACCAACTTTTCTATTGGATTCAAAAAATCATACTTAGGATTGATGAATCACTCGCGATGAATTTGGTTTTCTCTTGAAGAGTTGCTTGATTAAAAAGATTTTTAAATCGGTTGAAAATCTAAGCTTTCTTGTCGCATAAATTACGATGAGTCTCTTCAAAGAAATATCGCTAAAGATACGTTTTGTTCTAGGATCGCTGCTCTATGTGAGTTATATGCCGCAGGCATGGGTCTATTCTCGCCAACGCGATCGCATTGAACAGGAGTTTCCCAATCCGCCAGCCGATGAGGCTTTTGACAACCCCGGAAAATTACTGCGGGGCGAGCCAAGCAATCGAGGTGCTAATTTTTACTTCGAGCAAGCAGAGTTAGAAATTTGTTTTCTGACTAGCGATTTAGTCCGAGTGGATTGGAAGCCGGGGATACCGCCGATTCCGTATGCGATCGCTCGTCAGGAGTGGTCGGAAGTCGAGACGACGCTGGAAGAAACGGCGGAGGGTTGGACGGTTTCGAGCCACAATCTCACCGTTATCGTCGGAATCGATGGCAGCCTGAAATTCTGCGACGCCTCTGGACAAACCTTACGGGAAGAACTCCCGCCGCAACGAAAAGACGGGGGATGGATTCACAAAGCCCAACTGCGAGAAGAAGAACGCATTTATGGCTTGGGAGAACGTGCTTCCTCCCTCAACCTGCGTGCAGCGAGGCAGGTGACCAAGAAAGGAGAAGTTACCCAGCAACCTAAAACTTATCGGATGTGGAACTATGACGCAGCGGGGATGTATGCCCCCGGTTCAGATCCGATGTATATCTGCATTCCGGTTTATTGGGGGCTTCACTCCGCTGGCAGTTATTTGGTTTTCTATGAAAATTCTTTTAACGCCAATTTTACGTTTGCGGATGTCGCCACAGCCGACTTCGATGGAGGATCGCTGCGTTACTACTTCACCTCCGGCTCCCCTGCGGAACTACTAGAGCGTTACACGGAGCTGACGGGACGTTCTCCCCTGCCTCCCCGCTGGGCTTTGGGATATCATCAGTCGAAGTGGGGATATGGTACCGAAGAAGCAGTCCGAAAAGAAGCGAAGACATTTCAGGCTCATAATTTGCCGCTGAGTGCAATTCACCTAGATATTGACTGTCAGGTGGGATACCGAGCCTTCACAATTGACCCGGAACGCTTTCCCAACTTAGGAAGTTTTACGCAAGAACTGGCTGAGTTGGGGGTGCAGTTTATCGCCATCCTCAACCCAGGAATTAAGTACAGCCGCCAGAGCAACTTATTCTTAGAGGGTCAGATTCTCGATGCGTTTTGCAAACACCCCAACGGCAAGCTTGTTGTTGCCCCGGTCTGGCCCGGTTGGTCAGTTTTCCCCGATTATACGAATCCAACGGTACGCAAGTGGTGGAGTCGGCAGTATGCATACTTGCTCGATGTCGGCGTGGCGGGATTTTGGCACGACATGAACGAACCCGCTGCTTTTATTCTTTGGGGCGATCGCTCTCTTCCCAAACCGACGCGGCATTTCCTGGAAGGGAGAGGTGGCGACCACCGCGAGGCTCATAATATCTACGGATTGCTGCAAGCGGAGGCGGGATACGAAAGTCTGCGGGAACATCGACCCCATCAACGCCCGTTCATTGTTTCGCGTTCGGGTTGGGCAGGACTCCAGCGCTATGCTTGGACTTGGACGGGCGATATTGAGTGTACTTGGGCGGCGTTGCGGCAGACGGTGGCGACAGTGGTGGGGTTAGGACTATCGGGAGTTCCTTATAGTGGCCCGGATATCGGCGGTTTTCAGGGAAATCCGAGTGCTGAACTTTACCTGCGCTGGTTCCAGATGGCAAGTTTTCTGACTTTTTGCCGCACCCATTCTTCTAATAACGTTGAACACCGCACGCCCTGGACGTATGGCGAACCTTACCTGAGTATTATTCGGCAATTCTTGCAATTACGCTACCGACTGCTGCCCTACTTCTATACATTGGCTTGGGAAGCAAGCCAGAAGGGTTATTCTCCAGTTCGTCCGCTTTTCTGGGCTGACAGCGATGAATCTGCACTTTGGGATGTAGAAGATGCTTTCTTGTTGGGCGATGCACTGCTGATTTGTCCGATTGTCGAGGATAAAGCGCGATCGCGTGAAGTCCTGTTACCCAAGGGTCGTTGGTATCGTTTCTGGGATGATGCCGTACTGGAAGGTTCGCAGCTGGTGAATCTGGATGCACCGCTAGAGCAGATTCCGGTGCTGGTGAGGGCGGGGAGTATTCTCCCAATGGAGGAAGATCGGCAACTGATTCTCCACCTCTATCTACCCGTGCAAGGAACCGGCGAAGCTCATCTTTACAGCGACGCCGGAGATGGATATGGAGAATCGCGGCTCGATCGGTTCCGGATGGTGCGGGACGAGAACGGTTTAGAACTGACCTGGGAAGAACAACACGGGGATTATGCTTTCCCTTACGCCAGTGTCCAAGTGCAACTTCACGGGATGGAAGTGCAGCAAGCTTGGCTAGATGGGGCAGAAGTGACTTGTCAGGGGAATCGTTTGCAATGCGTTAGCGCAGCGGGAGGCGGTAGCATCCATCGCTTCCAGCAAATTCGTTTGAAAGGAGCGTTTTTTTAATCCCAATTGCCTGTTTTCAGCTTGATTGCAGAATGGCTACGTCAGTCCTGTCGATGATAGTTTCATGCGTACAAACAATGCCGGTGCCAGGAAAACGATCCACAGTGCCGCGATCGCAAATGTCACCACCTCAAGCGCCACCCCGTAAATGCCGATGAGGCGAGGCACCAGTACGAGCATGGCAAGTCCTCCCAAACCGACCGCCAGCTTCAACATTTGCTTTTGGAAGGGAAGTATATCTGGGGAGTAATGAACGTACCAATATTCCAGGGGCATTCCAATTCCCATACCTAGTGCAGCACCAAAAATTTCCCAAGCTTGGGGCAAAAAGCCGGTGAAAGGAAACACTGCAACGGGTGCGGAAAGACCGAGGATTAAGAAAAATCGAAAGGGGCGTCCGGAGAACCAATGCAAAAGCACGAACCACAAACGCTGATAAGTCAGCACCAGGATCAGCCCGATCGACACACCACCGAGTAAGTCTACCGGATAGTGTACGCCGAGATATAGGCGACTCAGCATCACCCCCGCAACAATACCCCCCGCAACCACGATCGGGATACGATCGAACGCAGCCAACGTTCCCCACAGGGTAGTTGCAGTAACGGTGTGTCCGCTGGGAAAGGACGGTACTGTTTGTTTTTCCCGGATCTCGATCTGCGGGTCGTGCGGACGCGCCACAGGGAAAAGTGTCCAAATCAGGACGTTTGTAAAGGTTGCCCAGAGGATAATACCCAGCAAGCCGTAGGCAAGCTCTCGCCCCCAGATCCACAACACCACAGCAAAGACCACCGCGATCGCTGGAACTGTCCCCAGTATGGTGAGGGTCTTAAAGAACCAACTCCAGCTAGCCCCAAAAAAGCGCTGAACTCCAATAATCGACTCAGCACTCCACAGTAGCTCAATCCCCATACCGCAATTTTTTCCAAAAAACCTAACTAAATATATTACGTTTTAGCTAAGTCGCCGTGCTGGAGGAGAATTCCACGCTTAGAATGCGGTACCAAAGTCTTAGGGAGAAGCCGTCCCTGTTCGCTGGGAAAAAGCCGATTCATAAATCTACGGTGGGGTCTAATAACTGGCTGTTTCCTCCATCTCCTCTTTCCTCGCCTTCTCTCCGAGACGCTACACGAACGGCATGGGTCATAGGAGTATCGTCAACAGGCGGGGTTTCATCCCGCGGGGTTTCATCCCGCTCCCCCTCGATCCGGTAGAGCATGGGACTTCCTGCGAGGCGAGTTAAAAACCAGAGGGAAATGTCTCTGGCACTTCGTCTGTCTCCCATCCGGCACGCTCTAGTGGCTGCACTGCTTGGGTTTCGTCGAAGTGGATGATGGCGTCAAATTGGTCGGCTAGCCGTGCGTGGAAGTAATGGCTGCTCCGCTCGGTTTCGGGTCGATAGATGACACCGATCGCCCGTTCCAATCGAGGCTCCCGCAATCCTTTGATTGATGAGCCACTGTCGCGTAAGGCGAGCAGGAAGCGCGGCAAACCCGTATCGTGAAACAGCCCTTCATAACTGTCTGGGACTGCCGGACGGATGCGCTTGCGTTCGGCAGGTGCGTCCCAATTTGAGGCGGCGGTGACGGTTCCCGTGTAGGTGCTGAAGCCGACGAGTACCGCGTCGCGACCGTACTGTTCGCGCACCAGTTGACCGACATTCAGTTCGCCGTGTGCGCTCATGTCGGTTGCGCGGGCGTCGCCGAGATGGGAGTTGTGCGCCCACAGGACGACCTTGGTGCGATCGCTTTGTTTGTCCAAATGAGCGACGAGGTGTTGCAGCGTTTCTGCCATGTGGCGATCGCGCAAATTCCACGACGACACCCGACCACGAAACATTGAGCGGTAGTATTCCTCGGCGTTCTTGACCAGTCGTGCGTTCTGTTCGGCAAAGAAAAATTCGTCCTCTGTCACGCGACCATCCCGATGGGCGTACTCGCTAGCACGATGTTGCAATTCTAGAAGTTGGTTGACAACTTGGCTCTCACAGGATTCCTCATCATCGAAGTTGGCGACATACCCGTAGGATTGAGCGTCTTCACCAAAGTCTTCAAAGCACGAGTAGCGGTGACGCGCCTGTTCTGCCGCCTCTGGGTCAATTTTGTCCAGGTAGTCGAGAACGGCGGCGATTGACTGGTGTAGGCTGTAGAGGTCAAGACCGTAGAAGCCAGTCTTCGTCGCATTTTCAGGGAGGGCGCTATTGTACTGGCGCAGCCAATCAATGAAGTTGACCACATCCGCGTTGCGCCACATCCAAGCGGGGAAGCGTCCAAAGCCAGAGAGTGCTTCGTTACTGGTGGTATCGTCGCTGACACCAGTGACGTAGCGGTTGACGCGGTAAGCATCGGGCCAATCGGCTTCGACAGCGATCGCTGTAAAGCCTTTTTCTTGAATCAGCCGCTTGGTAATTTCGGCTCGCGCTTGATAAAATTCATGGGTGCCGTGGGATGCCTCACCCAGCAAGACAAAGCGGGCATCGCCAACAAGTTCCATCAAGGGGTCGTAGTCCGAGGTGGCACCTGTGAGCGGGTGGGCAATCTGGCGCACGGTATCGGTTAGCTTAGTCTGAGTCGCGTTAGTCTGAGTCACGTCGGGCATCGCTTTCGCCCTCCTTTCAAAAATTTGCTTGGGACAGCGATCGCTACTGGGTGAATATTTATGCGATCGCATTGCTGATGAGAACTGGTTCTTGGCAGACTCTTATACTTGTGCAAAATACTTGTGCAAAGTCTCAGAACGTGGAGAGTCTACCTCCAAACTAACTGCCTCGATTTCTGCTAACTTCTACCCCAGGAAAGGCTCTGGGTGAAGTTAGTCTGTTATGAGGAATACAAAAAAGCCGAGAAACGTAGACGTTGCACGCTCAAAGTCTGATGCGTGTAGCAGCGATCGCTTTCTTGGCATTCTTGGCAACGTTGACGATCGAGACTTCGGCTTAATTCGCCCGTTGAGAAACTCTCAATTTATTACTAATAAAGCTTGCAATGACTGCATCGACTCCTGCCTACGTTCTCGCCCTAGACCTCGGTACTACCGGCAACCGAGCGATCTTATTTAATGCTGACGGGATGATTGTTAGCTCTGCTTACAAAGAACTCACTCAGTATTATCCCCAACCGGGTTGGTTAGAGCATGACCCCAGAGAAATTTGGCAAGATACTTGTTGGGCGATGCAGACTGTATTGCAGAAGGCGGACATCACTGCAAAAGATATTGCTGCGATTGGGTTAAGCGTGCAGCGAGAAACTTGCCTGTTGTGGGACAAAACCACGGGGCGACCTTTACATAATGCAATTGTCTGGCAAGACCGACGCACTGCACCCCTGTGCAATCAACTTGCAAGTCAAGGTCATGCAGCAGATATCTACGATCGCACAGGGTTAGTATTAGATGCCTACTTTTCTGCAACTAAATTAACTTGGTTGTTGGAGGAAATTCAACGAGAACATCCCCCCATCGATTTAGAGAATGTTTTAGCAGGCACGATTGATACCTGGATTCTCTGGAACCTCACGGGTGGTAAGGTACACGCCACGGATGATAGTAACGCCAGCCGCACGATGTTGATGAATCTGGCTTCGCGGGAGTGGGATGAAACGCTGCTGAAGTTATTTAAAATTCCGGTTCATTTGATGCCAAAAATCCAGCCAAGTTTAGGCTTATTTGGCTACACTCAGCCGGAATTATTAGGCGGTGAGGTGCCCATTACGGCAATTTTAGGCGATCAACAAGCTTCCTTATTTGCTCATGGTTGCGATCGCCCTGGCTTATTAAAATGCACCTATGGCACTGGCTGCTTCTTAGTTACACATACCGGAGAAAAAATACAGCGATCGCGCAATCAACTCCTTTCAACTGTCGCTTGGACGCAGACAGACAATGACGGAAAAATCCAAGTCGGCTATGGCATGGAAGGCAGTATATTTACCACTGGAGCTTGCATCCAATGGTTGCGGGATGGCATTAAACTCATTACGGCGGCTACGGATACAGAACGAATGGCACAGCAGGTGGCGGATAACGGGGGTGTTTATTTCGTTCCGGCGTTGAGTGGTTTGGGTGCGCCGCACTGGGATATGAGTGCCAGGGGGGCATTTTTCGGCATTACGGGCGGGGTGCAGCGAGAACACATGGTCAGGGCGGTACTAGAAGCGATCGCCTTCCAAGTCAAAGAAGTTGTACAGGCCATCAACCAAGATAGCGGTACCGACATTTCCATGCTAAAAGTAGATGGAGGAGCTTGTCAAAATGACTTTTTAATGCAACTCCAAGCGGATGTTTTAGGAATCCCAGTAGAACGTCCAGCCGTTCTCGATGCTTCTGCACAAGGTGCCGCTTTTGCTGCTGGTTTGGCAGTTAATTTTTGGCAAGATTACGCCACATTAACCGCAAGTCGTCAAATCGACCGAACTTTTCAACCCGGTGCGGGAGTCACCCAGGCACAGGCGAATTTTACAATGTGGCAAAAAGCAGTTGAAAGAGCGAAACATTGGGCGGATTGAAGAGGACTGAGGGCTGAGGGAAGAGGACTTCTTGGTAAGATTATGTCGGTTTACCAATAATTCCTCGGCATTCGGAACCCCACCCCTGCCCCTCACCTCTGCTAGCTACCGTGTATACATAAGTCGCCCTGAAACAATCTGAATCGCATCAAAGAGCGCAAAATGATGGAGAATCCGCTCCTTATCCATGCCCAACAGTTCAAAGGAGCAGCGTTTGGAGACCGACGCCTGCAAAAAAGGGGGCATCATTGTACGAGGCCATCTGTGAGCATCAATCGGTAAACATTCGCCAGATCAGTCGAGACTGGGCACAACAGATGGGATACTACCGCTTTTTAGAGAATCAGCAAGTGAGTCTGAGCGAGTTAGCCAAAAGTTTGTCCGCTCACGACCAGCAACAAGTGGAAGGACTGCATGTGCTGGCAGTTAGTGATAGCAGTGAGATTAACTTACAAGCTCATGCAGGACGCCTGAAGCCGGAAGGCTTAGGGGTGGTGGGCAACAACCAAGACTTAGGATTTTTCATTCATCCGACATTGGCGTTGAATGCGGCGAGTGGGTTTCCATTGGGTATCAGTAGCGTCCAAATGTGGAGTCGTCCAGCCGAACGTCCAGACAAGCACACTCGGCGCGACAAACAGTTGCCACTTGAGGAAAAAGAATCTCTCAAGTGGCTAGAGTCCGCCGCCTCAAGTCAGCGATGCTTTGAGCTTGGGGGTGCAACAACCGTGACCTACATTGGCAACCGAGAAGCGGATATATAGCAACCGCCAAGATAGTTAGGACGTAGAGTAGAGATCACCTGTTGTCCTGAAATTATTCAAGCTGCTCATGGCAAACCCCTATAGTTATGACCTGCGTCAGAAGGTGATCCAAGCGATCGAGTTAGACGGCATGAAGAAAAGTGAAGCCGCACAGGTGTTCCAAAT